>WQUU01000038.1 GCA_009781925.1 Bacillota bacterium
TCGTCCGCCAGGCCAGCGTGCCGGGGGACGACGAGGAGTTCGCCATCATCTTCTGCGCCATGGGCGTGAAAAACGACACGGCGGATTTCTTCCGGCGGGATTTCCAGGAGTCCGGCGCGGCGGGGCATGTGGTCATGTTCATCAACCTCGCCTCCGACCCCATCATCGAGCGCATCTTGGCCCCGCGCTGCGCCCTGACTGCGGCGGAGTTTTTGGCTTTTACCCACGGGCTGCACGTGCTGGTGGTCATGACGGACATGACCAGCTACTGCGAGGCGCTGCGGGAATTTTCCTCCTCCAAGGGGGAAATCCCCTCCCGGAAAGGTTTCCCCAGTTACATGTACTCCGACTTGGCCTCCCTCTACGAGCGGGCCGGGATGATCCACGGCAAACCCGGCAGCGTGACCCAGGTGCCGGTGCTCACCATGCCGAACGACGACATCTCCCACCCCATTCCCGATTTGACGGGCTATATCACGGAGGGGCAGATCGTCCTCTCCCGGGAGATCGAGCGCAAGAACATCTATCCGCCGGTGGGTATTCTGCCCTCCCTGTCGCGCCTGATGAAGGACGGTATCGGCGAGGGCTTTACCAGAGCGGATCACGCGGAGCTGAGCAACCAGCTCTTCGCCTCCTACAGCGCGGTGGCGGACGCGCGCAGCCTGGCCTCCGTCATCGGCGAGGACGAACTGAGCCAGCTCGACCGCAAATACCTGGAATTTGGCAACCGTTTTGAGCGGGAATTTGTGGGCCAGGGCCAGCGGGAAAATCGCGGCCTGGAACAAACTTTAGACCTGGGCTGGGAGATGCTGCGCATCCTGCCGCGGGACGAACTCAGCCGCGTGAGCAACGCGACACTGGACAAATACTATGGGACAGTGAACAGTGAACAGTGAATAGTGAATAGTGAACAACTAAGGAATCCCTCAGTTGTTCGTTGTTCATTGTTCGTTGTTCACTGTCACTCCTCGGGAGTGATTCAATGTCTAATGTGACGCCGACCAAATCGAATCTCATGGCGCAGAAGCGCTCACGGGCCTTGGCCGAGAATGGTTTCGAGCTCATGGACAAGAAGCGCAACATCCTCATCCGTGAGCTCATGGCGCTGATGGATCAGGCCGCCGACCTGCAAAAGCGCGTGGACAGCACCTTTGCGCGGGCCTACACCGCGCTGCGCCTGGCGAACATCTCCACCGGCGGCGTGGAGGGCGTGGCCCAGTCCGTGCATGTGGACGACAGTTTAAACGTCCGCTTCCGCAGCGTCATGGGCGTGGAGCTGCCCCTGGTCACGGCCAAGTCTGGCTTCGACGGCCGCATCCCTTACGGCCTCGCGGGCACGGATTCCAAGCTGGACAGCGCCTTTGTGGAGTTCCAGCGGGTGAAGGCCCTCTTGCGCGATCTGGCGGAGACGGAAAACGCCATCTTCCGCCTGGCCTACTCCATCAAAAAGACCCAGAAGCGGGCCAACGCCCTGAAAAACATCGTCATCCCCGGCCTGGACGCCTCTATCGCCAAGATCACGGAGGAGCTCGAGGAAAAGGATCGAGAGGAATTCGTCCGGCAGAAGGTCATCAAGGCCGCGCAGAAAAAGGCGGGGTAGTGAAAGTTTACGGGAAAGTTTATGCAAAAAATCAACCCCCGAGAAGGTTGATTTTTGAGAGTTAATACGGTATAGTAAGAGTACAGCAAGGGCAGTAGCCGCTTGCATCAAGCAGCTAACCGAATGGGCATCAGATTAGATCAAAAAGAGCCGTCACC
Source organism: Bacillota bacterium (assembly GCA_009781925.1). Taxonomy (GTDB): domain Bacteria; phylum Bacillota; class Clostridia; order Oscillospirales; family Oscillospiraceae; genus WQUU01. Next base: position 1,759 of record WQUU01000038.1, read on the forward strand.
TGGCCGGGCGACGGCTCTTGCTCTTTTTGCGATGGAATACGGCCAGTCCCGCGCCGGCCGCGAGGGCCCCGAACCCGGTAAACAAGAAGAGCAACGGCGTTGACGCGTCCCCTGTTTTGGGGGGCAGATTGGCGTCCGCGCCGTAGGTTTCTCCGCCGATTGTGAGACTGAACTGATTGACATCGGCGGTTCCGCTGCTCTGATAGCCCTCGACACAGATCGTGACCTCGTACATCTTTCCGAGCTTCATGCCCAAGGCCTCCCAGGCCTTGAAATGCTCGCTCACGGAGATCGTCCCCCGGTCATTCTTCTCGGTGCGGACACTCCAGTACTGCTCAAAAGTCTGGGTTCCCTGGATGGAGGGCTGTTGCGTGCGGGTGGTCTCATAGATCTCGTAAGTTCCGCCGTCCAGATCGACGCTGCCTTTTTTCACGCCTCCGGGCGGGCGCCAGCTGCCCCAGGAGTCCACAACGTAAAACTCCACCAGCGGATCGACCGACCAGCCGTACACGCAAAGATAAGAGTTTCCCTTCGGCTGATAGTCCGCGCTGTAGTCGATGGAAATCGCGCCCAGCTCGTCGGCCGTCGACTTGCTGCCCAGCAGTTTCCCTGTGCGGAACAAGACGTTATCGACCTTCTCCCAGCTGCACCGGAAGGTTCCGCCGCCCGTCAGCGTCATGCTGACGTCCCCTTCGCTCTGCCGCCAAAGCTCGTAGTTGAATCCGTCAAATATGCTTTTCGCGTTGCTCGTCACGGTGAGCGGCTCCAAGGCCGCTGCGGGCGCCGCCGCGAGGAACAGAAACGCCAATAGGAGCGCGAACGTGGCTTTGAGTTTTAGGAACATGCGTATGAGCCTCCCTATCTCTTCATCCCCAGCATCAACCCGTGGCGGTGC
>WQUU01000039.1 GCA_009781925.1 Bacillota bacterium
CGTAGGCTTCCATAATCTTCTGCATACCCGTACCGTATGCCTCGATCAAGTGCAGACGGTAAAAAACAGCGGCAAGGTTGGGATTGCGGCAGATAGAGAAACCGCTCATAATATCGGTAACCTCAATTCCCCTGAGCAGACCGCCTACGGAGACAAACTCGATCCGGTCAGGGAACAGCTTGACCAGAATACTTCCGTTCATGGCATATTCGCGGTGAACTAAGGCGTTCAAAAGGGTTTCACGAACGGCGTCATCCGGGAAATCCCGGCTGTCAATCCTGCGCAGTTTATGAAACGTAGCTCTGAGCGGATTGTGAAGATCAATGAAATCGTATGCGTCGTTTAGCTGTTTGAACAGCGACCCGCCAAACTCGCGCCTGTCCTTAAAGAGCTTCATGGTGTCGTCTTGAAATACAGCGACTTTCACGGTATGGGCGCATTGATCGGACAGGAGCAACCCGAGGTTGGTGTAGATGTTCTCATTTGTTATCAGCTTCAAGGTCATCATCTGCAACATACCGAAATCCACGTTGCGCTGCTTAAACTCCGCCGTGGCCGCCTCAAAAGTCAGCTCTTGGCTGAGAGAACGCAGTTCCTCAAAGCTGTCGCCGTCTGTTTCCTTGATCATGCGGCGTATGGCGGTATCAGTGGCCGGAACGGAAGACGCGCCGTGCCTAACAAACACACCTTCGGGACGCAAGCCTTTTCCCGCGAGGTAATACGGGCGATCCGAACCGCGTCCCACAGTGATGGAAACGATATGCTTGCCGTTCACGGCTTCCTCTGCGCTTTGCGCGAACATCGTCACATCGGGTTTGATGGAATCCCGAATCATATTATTCACTTGCAATAAGACATCATCAACACGGTCAACACCTACTACTTCGCCGTTATCATTAACGCCAATATACAGCGTACCGCCGCTTGAATTGGCGAACGCGACGACTGTTTTTTTGATGTCGTCAACCACCGTTCTTTTCAGTTCGACGTTCTCACTTTCTTTGAACCGCATAATCAGCACCTCCAGTTTTCTAACTAATTCTAACTTATTCTAACGAAAAGGTCAAGATAAAGTTAGAAGCAGTTAGAAAAAGATCCTCTCATTCGAACAGCGCACAGCCTTCGCCGGACGCTGGCGGGCATTTTCATCAATCGCATGTACCTGTATGACGACCGAATCAGCATCGTTTACAACGCGCATGATATGGGGCAAATGGTAAGTCCCATATACGAGCCTGAAATTTCTTCGGGTTCGTATATGGGACGGATGGCGGAGCGGGTGGGATTCGAACCCACGGTACGTTGCCGTACACCTGATTTCGAGTCAGGGCCGTTATGACCACTTCGATACCGCTCCATTTCAGTAAAAATTATTATATCCCAGAGCGGCGGCCAAATCAAGATAAAAATATGCGGCACTAAAATTTTTCGGCAGAAAAAAATAATTGGAAGATGACAAAAAAATTTTGATCAGAATTTTCATTTTAGGGCTAGAAAAAATTCCTCGCAGGCACTATACTAGTAGTCGGTGCGGCATGGAAACCGCGCCCTACAAAATATTGCTATGCGGCAATACCCGGCGATAAACAGGAAGGAGAGACAAAAGCCATGCTTGATCCCACCATCTACAAAGACTGGCAAATCGCGGAGGAGGCGGAGAAAACGCTGCCTGACCCGGACACGTTCCGGGAGCGGATGGGCCTTTTGCCCGAGGAGATCATCCCCTATGGCAGAACGCCGAAGCTCGACTTCCTCAAGATCATAAAGCGGCTCCGGGACAAGCCGGATGGCAAATATATCGAAGTCACGGCCATCACGCCCACGCCTCTGGGAGAGGGAAAGTCCACCACCTCTCTCGGGCTCATTGAGGGTCTCGGGAAGCTGGGTAAAAACGTGGGCGGCTGCCTGCGCCAGCCCTCCGGCGGGCCGACGATGAATGTCAAGGGCAGCGCCGCCGGCGGCGGCAACGCCCTGCTCATCCCCATGACGGAATTTTCCCTCGGCCTCACCGGCGACATCAACGACATTATGAACGCCCACAATCTGGCCATGGTGGCCCTCAACGCCCGGATGCAGCACGAGCGCAACTACGACGACGCCCGTTTGGCGCAAATCGGCATCAGGCGTCTGGACATCGACCCCGAGCGGGTGGAGCTGGGCTGGGTGCTGGACTTTTGCGCCCAGGGTCTCAGGAAGATCCGCATGGGTCTCGGCGGAGGGACGGGCAACGGCTTCGAGATGGATTCCAAATTTGCCATCGCCGTCTCCTCCGAGCTCATGGCGATTCTGGCCGTGGCCACAGACCTAAAAGATCTCCGGGAGCGCATCGGGAGGATCATCGTGGCTTACGACAAGCAGGGCAGGCCCGTCACCACCCACGACCTGGAGGCGGACGGGGCCATGTGCGCCTGGATGCGCAATACGATCAACCCCACCCTCTGCTACACCGTGGAGAATCAGCCCTGCCTGGTGCACGCCGGGCCTTTCGCCAACATCGCCATCGGCCAGAGTTCCATCATCGGCGACCGCCTGGCGTTAAAACTCTTTGACTATCATGTGACGGAATCCGGGTTCGGCGCGGACATCGGCTTTGAGAAGTTCCGGAACGTGAAATGCCGGCTGAGCGGCCTACAGCCCGACGTCTCCGTGGTCGTGGCCACCGTGCGGGCCCTCAAGATGCACGGCGGCGGGCCGCAGGTCGTCCCGGGCCAGCCGTTGCCGGAGGAATACATGCGGGAGAGCCTCAGCCTCTTGGAGGCGGGCTGCGCAAATCTCTTCCACCACGTGGAGAATGTGAAGAGCTCCGGCATTGTGCCGGTGGTCTGCCTCAACAAGTTCTATACGGATACGGACGCGGAACTGAGCCTGTTAAAGCGCCTCTGCGCGGAGCGGAGCGTGCGCTGCGCCGTGTCGGAGCACTGGCAGTACGGCGGGGCCGGGGCCGTGGAACTGGCCGAGGCCGTGCTGGACGCCTGCGAGGAGCCCCACGCGCTCCAGTATCTCTACCCCCTCGATATGCCGCTGCGTGAGCGGGTGGAGACCATCGCGCGGGAGGTCTACGGCGCGGACGGCGTGGACTGGGGAGAACTGGCGACCGAGAAAGCGGAGCGCTTCGAAGCCGACCCCGCCTACGCCGACTTCTGCACGATGATGGTGAAAACGCACCTGTCCCTGTCCCACGATCCCGCGAAAAAGGGCGTGCCGACAAACTGGCGGCTGCCCATCCGGGACATTTTGGTCTACGGCGGCGCGAAGTTCCTCTGCCCCGTGGCGGGGGACATCAGCATGATGCCCGGCACCGGGTCAAATCCGGCGTACCGGAGAATCGACGTGGATACGGAGACGGGAAAGGTGATGGGGTTGTTTTAAAGGACTAATAGAAATTTATTAGGAGTTGTGTTAAATGGAAAGCAAAGGAATACAATATGAATTTTCAGCAAAAGTTTATCAATATTCATCGTCAGCAGATATGATTGGTTGGACTTTTGTTTCACTTCCAAAGGATATATCAGGGGAAATAAGGGCCAATTTTAAGCGCTTGGAAGAAGGTTGGGGGCGAATGAAAGTAACGGCAAAGATAGGCGACAGTGAATGGCAAACTGCAATCTGGTTTGATACAAAACAAGATACTTACTTGCTTCCACTCAAAGCGGCAATCAGGAAAAAAGAAAATATTGTACTGGATAAAGATGTGGGAATTATTATTTGGGTGACCTTCTAATTAATTTCTGCGGAAGCTGGAATGATCAATTGAAGGAGATTCTCGGATGAAAATATACACAATTATTGGCGGCGTCAACGGCGCGGGGAAATCGAGCCTCACCGGTGTGCTGAAAAACCAGCTCCGGGATCTTGGGGTCATTGTTGACGTGGACAGGATGACGGCGCAACTCGGGAGAGGGGTGCTTGCCGGAGGCAAAGAGGCAATCGCTGTAATTGACGATTGTATGCAAAAGGGTGTGAGCTTCACACAGGAAACCACCCTCTCCGGCGTACGTACCGAACAGACCGTAAAGACCGCAAAAGAACAAGGGTATTTTATACGTCTGTTTTACGTCGGACTTGACACATTTGAGGAGAGTATCAAACGAATCAGGAACCGCGTGGAAAAAGGCGGCCATGATATCCCCGCCGAAGATGTGCAGCGCCGCTTTGACGGGCGTTTTGACGCGCTCTCGAAGATTTTACCTTACTGTGACGAGGCGGCGTTTTTTGACAATGATAACGGCTTTGTAGAGGTCGCCGCGTATCGAAACGGTGAAATTATCCCGCTTGTAGAGAAACGCCCAAAGTGGCTTGTTGAGCTAATTGCTATAACAAAGTAACCCGCTAATAACGATGGAATTGGAGATTTGTATATGAGCTTTTTAGACCTATCCCTCCGCGACTTTTCCGACGCTTTGGCGTCGAAGGCCGCCGTGCCCGGCGGGGGCGGGGCCTCCGCGCTCGTGGGCGCGCTGGGCGCGGCGCTGGGAACCATGGTGGGCAGCCTCACCGTGGGGAAACCCAAATACGCCGCCGTGGAGGCGGAGCTGCTCGCCCTCATGTCGGAGACAGAGCAACTGCGGCGGGAGCTCATGGCCTGTGCGGATGAGGACGCGGCGGCCTTTGAGCCCCTCTCCAGAGCTTACGGTCTCCCGAAGGACGATCCCGATCGCGCGGACATCATGGAGAGCTGCCTGCGCGCGGCGGCGGCACCGCCGATGAAGATTCTGCGCCTCTGCTGCCGGGCCATTGAGCTGCAAAAGGAATTTGCCGAAAAGGGCAGCGCCCTCATGGTCTCGGACGCCGGCACGGGCGTGGTTTTCTGCCGGGCGGCCCTCGACGGCGCGGCGCTCAACGTGAAGGTCAACACCAAGCTCATGCGCGACCGGGAGTATGCCGCCGCGCTGGACAACGAGGTGTCGGAGCGCCTGGAGCAATATCGTGGGATCGCCGACTCGGTGTACGGCTATGTCTTCGGGAGGTGTTCGTAAATGGCGCAGATTCTCAAAGGCGGCCCTGTGGCGGAGGCGTTGGATACGGAAACCGCCGCCCGCGCGGCGGCGCTCAGGGAAAAGGGCGTCATTCCGGCGCTGGCGATCCTCCGGGTGGGGGAAAAGCCGGACGATCTGGCCTACGAGCGGGGGGCGGTCAAGCGCTGCGGCAAGATCGGCGTCGAGGCGCGCAGTGTTGTTCTCCCGGAGGACGTGACGCAGCAGGCGCTGGTAGACGCCGTCTTGAATCTGGATCGGGACAAGGGCGTACACGGTATCTTAGTGCTCAGCCCCCTTCCAAAACACCTGGACATGGACGCCGTCCGCGCGTCTCTGATTCCGGCGAAAGACGTGGACGGCATCACGGGCGGGTCTTTGGCCGGCGTCTTTTCCGGGATCAAAGAGGGCTTCGCCCCCTGTACGGCCCAGGCCTGCATCGAGATGCTGGATTTCTACGGCATTGACTGCAAGGGCAGACGCGCCGCCGTTCTGGGGCGCAGCCTCCTGGTCGGGCGGCCCGTGGCCATGCTGCTCATGGGAAAACACGCCACGGTCACCATCTGCCACACGCGGACGGTGGACACGGCAAAGATCTGCCGGGAAGCGGACATCGTCGTCGCGGCGGCGGGGAAAATGGAAGCCTTCGGCGCGGAATATTTCAGCCCCGGCCAAATTGTGCTCGACGTGGGCATCCACTGGAGTGAGGAAAAGAACGGCCTCTGCGGGGATGTGAGATTTGGCGAGGCCGAGCCGGTCGTCGCGGCCCTTAGCCCCGTACCGGGCGGCGTGGGTTCGGTGACAACCAGCGTTTTGGCGCGGCATGTCGTGGACGCGGCGGGCACGTATTTTTTGTAGGGCGCGATGCCCACATCGCGCCGCCACTATAGGAATGGGCCGATTGGGCATCGGCCCCTACAAAAAGGAAATATCATCATTGAATCTCTATCTCACCGGGCATACTTATCAATACGCCGCCGAGCAGGTGCTGCTGCTGTTCTTTCCGGAGGAGCGGCCCCTGTACCCGGACGGCCCGCCAACGGGGGATCGGGCAGAGCTCTCCCTGCGTTTCGGGGCGCGGTATGTCACAGCGCACTGCAAACTGGTTCTTGACGGTCAATCGTTTTCCGGCGCGGCGCGTGTGGCCGCGGCGACACTCACGAATCGGCTGCTCACAGACCGGCTCTGCCAGCGCATGGTCAAAAAGGCCTTTTACCGCGCGGCCCTGCGCTCCGGCTGTCCCAAACCGGTCTGGGGCTCCCTGACGGGCATCCGTCCCGGCAAGCTGATGTCGGGCTATCTGGCTTCCGGCCTCAGTGAGGGGCAGGCCTTGACGAAGTTCTGCCGCGACTGGGACGTCTCTCCCGCGCGGGCGCGGCTCTGCCTGGATACGGCGAAGGCTTCCCGGGCGGTCGCCGCCTCCCTCGCGGAGCGCGACGTCTGCCTGTACGCCGGCATCCCTTTCTGTCCCTCCCGCTGCGCCTATTGCAGCTTTGTGAGCCAGAGCGTGGAAAAGAGTATGGCCCTTCTGGAACCCTTTTTGGAGGCGCTTTTCCGGGAGATTGACGCCACCGCAGAGATATTGGAAAGGCTGAGGCTGCGCCCCGTGGCGCTATACATCGGCGGGGGAACGCCCACGACCCTCAGCGCGGCGCAGCTGGAGGCGCTCTGCGCGCGGCTCGCGTCGCGCTTTGACCTCGGCCGTCTCACGGAATACTGCGTCGAGGCCGGGCGGCCCGATACCATTACGGCGGAAAAGCTCGCGGTTTTGCGGGAATTCGGCGTCACGCGCCTGAGCGTCAACCCCCAGAGCATGTGCGACGGGGTTCTGGGCGCCATCGGCCGCAAGCATACGGCGGCGGACATTGAGGCCGCCGTGGATATCGCGCGCAAAACCGGCGGCTTTGCCCTGAACATGGATCTCATCGCGGGCCTGCCCACAGATACGCCCCGGGGTTTTTCGCATACGCTGAACCGGGTTCTGGCGCTGGAGCCGGAGAATATCACCGTGCACACCCTGGCCCGGAAGAAGGGCTCCGCCATCACCGAGGGGCGCACGCCCCTGCCGTCTGCCGCCGAGGTAGAGGGGATGCTCAATGAGGCCGCAATGCGGCTGCCGAGCGCCGGGTATACCCCCTACTACCTCTACCGGCAGAAGTTTATGGCCGGGGGTTTTGAGAATGTGGGCTGGAGCAGGCCGGGCTTTCTGAACCGGTACAACGTCTGCATCATGGAGGAACTCTGCGGCGTCATCGCTATGGGCGGAGGCGCGTCCACAAAACTGGTCAGTCCGAAAGGGCGTATTGAGCGGGTCTTTGCCCCCAAATATCCGAAGGAATATATTGCCGGTGTTGAAAAAGTGCTGGCGGAAAAAGTCAGAATCGAGGATTTTTATCATGAGTTTTAACCTGTCCGACATCAACGACCGGGCCAGAACCGACCCGAAAGGTTTTATCGACGGCTGCGACGCCGATTACGCCAAGAAAGTCTCCCTCGCGGCGGACAAAATTATCGAGAATGTGAAGGCAAAGAACAGCCCCATCGTCCTGCTCTCCGGTCCCTCCGGCAGCGGCAAGACTACCACTTCCAAAAAACTCGCGGAGGAGCTGGGGCGCCGGGGTATTGGCAGCCACGCCATCTCTCTGGACAACTATTTTCGCAGCCGGGACACCTACTCCGTCCCCCTCGCCCCGAACGGCAGCCCGGATTTTGAATCCCCCGACTGC
>WQUU01000040.1 GCA_009781925.1 Bacillota bacterium
CGGGTGTTGTCATATTTTCGCCCCGGATTGCCGAGAAAAACCAGGAGCCAGTCAATAATAGAAGGGTTATGAGGAAATCTATCAATCATATCAATCAAACAGCGAGGCCATGGAGGCCTCCTCATAAATGCGTTCGATGGCCTCGCCAAAGAGGGGGGCCACGGTGATGTAGCGGATCTTGCCGCTTTGGGCGGTATCCGGATAGGGGATGGTGTCCAGAAGCAGCAATTCCTTGATATAGCTGTCGTTGACGCGTCGGACGGCGTCCCCGGAGAGAATCCCGTGGGTGGCGCAGGCGTAGATTTCCTTTGCCCCGCCGAGCTCCATGAGGGTCTTTGCCGCGCCCACAAGGCTGCCTGCCGTGTCGATCATGTCGTCATGGAGAACGACGGTTTTGCCCCGCACATCGCCGATGATGTGCAGGACTTCGGAGACGTTGGCCTTTTCCCGCCGCTTGTCCAGAATGGCCATGCCGGTCTCCAGCCGATGGGCGAACGTCCGGGCTCTGGTGACGCTGCCCACGTCCGGGGAGACGACCATGACGTCCGGATTGGCCTTGCCGAAGCGGTTGATGTAGGAGTTCGCGAAGAGATATGCCCCCATGAGGTTGTCTACGGGGATGTCAAAGAAGCCCTGAATCTGCGGGGCGTGGAGATCCATCGTGAGAATACGGTCGGCCCCCGCCTTGGTGAGGAGGTTTGCCACCAGCTTCGCGGAGATGGGATCCCGGCTCTTGGCCTTGCGATCCTGCCTGGCGTAGCCAAAGTAGGGGATGACCGCCGTGATGCGGCCGGCGGAGGCCCGGCGGCAGGCGTCGATCATGATGAGCAGCTCCATCAGGCGCTCGTTGACCGGGTGGCAGGTGCTCTGCACAATGAAAACGTCCGTGCCGCGCACAGGCTCATATAAGGTGATGCTGCACTCCCCGTCCGCGAAAGCCGTGACCTCCGACTTGCCCAGAGGGCATCCGAGATAGCCGCAAATTCCCTCGGCCAGGGGCAGGTTGGAGTTGCCCGCAAAAACCCGAATCTCTTTTCCGTGTGAGATCAAATCAATCGCCCCTCGAATAAATCATATTATAACATGATAGGAAATATTTTACAATCTATTTTTTTGAATGAACTGATTAACAATAGAACTTGATATGGTCAACATCAAAGAACCTTTTCCATTCGCCGCATACAAATAAAAAATTATCTTGAATGATTTCCAATAACTCGTTCAGCTCGTTTTCAGGGATTCTGCTTGAATTATTGGCAACGATACATCCGCCGCCCTTAGTGAGCCAAATTTTTGTGGCATTGGGAGAGGGGACAACAACACCAACGTGAACAGGAATTGGCTCATCGTTTTCGTTCGACCAGAAAAAAATAATATAGCGTCCAATTCTAAACAGCTTTGGCAACGCCAATGCCTCCCAATTCAGCATATTTGATAATCGTATGGGCGTTAGTTTGGAGAAAAGATTCGAACCGGGATAATTCTTCGTCTGTAAAGCCATCTCTCATAATCCACTCATAATATGGCAGTCTGCATCTTGCAGAATCGAAGCCGTAAGGCTTAGGACGCTCAAAATAAACATCCACCACTTTTATCCCATTTTCTTCTTTTAAGTGGGAATGCACAATTTCAGTTTCATCACCAAGGGTCAAATACGGATACATCATAGTCAATACCTCCTACTTTTCTCCCGCCTTCAGCGACAAATATGCGTTGATGAAGCCGTCCAAATCCCCGTCCATGACGGCATTGATGTTGCCGTTCTCAAAACCCGTGCGATGGTCTTTGGCGAGGGTATAGGGCATGAACACGTACGACCGGATCTGGCTGCCCCACTCGATTTTCATTTGAACACCCTTGATATCGTCGATCTTTTCCAAATGCTCCCGCTCTTTGATCTCGGCCAGGCGGGCCCTGAGCATCGACATGGCGTACTCCCGGTTCTGATGCTGGCTGCGCTCGGTCTGACAGGAGACCACGATGCCGGAGGGGATGTGGGTGATACGGATGGCGCTCTCGGTTTTGTTGATATGTTGGCCTCCCGCGCCGGAACTGCGGTAGGTGTCCACTTTTAGATCTTCCGGCCTGATCTCAATCTCGGTCTCATCCGTGATCTGGGGCATGACCTCTACGGCGGCAAAGCTGGTGTGCCTGCGGCCCGAGGCGTCAAAGGGGGAGATGCGCACCAGGCGGTGGATGCCGTGCTCGCTCTTTAAATAGCCGTAGGCGTTCTCCCCGTCAATGGCGATGGTGGCGGATTTTAAGCCCGCCTCCTCGCCGTCCAAATAGTCGAGGAGACGGTATTTCATGCCGTGGCGCTCCGCCCAACGGGTGTACATGCGGTAGAGCATGGAAGCCCAGTCCTGAGCCTCTGTCCCCCCCGCACCGGCGTGGAAGGAGAGCATCGCGCCGCAGCTGTCGTACTCCCCGGAGAGCAAAGTGGAGAGGCGCGTCTCCTCGACCGCTTCTTCGAGAGCCGCGTACTCCGCGCTGAGTTCCGGAAGCAGCGACTCGTCGTCCTCCTCAATGGCCATCTCGCAGAGGGTGTAGAGGTCGTCCCAGCGGGCGCTGAGCTTATTGTACCGCTCCACCTTGGCCCGGAGCTGCTTTGTGCGCTGCAAGACTTTCTGGGAGTTTT
>WQUU01000041.1 GCA_009781925.1 Bacillota bacterium
CTTAAACCGTATCCTGGCCGAGAAAACCGGCAAACCCGTGGAACAGATCGCTTTAGATACAGAGCGGGATAACTTCATGAGCGCGGAAGAGGCCGTGGCCTACGGACTGATCGACAAGATTATTGTGAAGAAATAAGGGGCAAACCCCCGGCGCTGCGCGCCACCCCCTTTTGAAAGGGGGCTTAGGGGTATTGCCCTGAAAGGCTCCTTTTCAAAGGAGCTGGCAGCGCTGTCCTTGCGCTGACTGAGGTTTGTGCCTTTAAATACGAGCCGGCTGAGAGGAAACCCACATGCCAAAAACCGAGAATAACGGCGCCAATAAAAGCGTACGCTGCAGTTTCTGCGGCAAGACCCAGGCCCAGGTGGAGCGGCTCATCGCGGGAAACGGATCCTATATCTGCGACGAGTGCGTCCTGCTGTGCATGAGCATTATAGACGACAGTTTTACCCCCTTGAAGCAGCCTGTCCGCCGCACAATAGGCTCGCTGAGCCTGGACAATCTCCCGCGGCCCGCGGAGATCCGCGGCGTGCTGGATGATTACATTGTGGGCCAGGAGCGGGCGAAAATCGCTCTGTCCGTGGCGGTATACAACCACTATAAACGCATTCTCCACCCGGGGGACAGCGGTGTGGAGCTGCAAAAGAGCAATATTTTGCTCCTCGGCCCTACCGGCAGCGGCAAGACCCTGTTTGCCCAGACCCTGGCTAAGGTTCTGAATGTTCCCTTCGCCATCGCGGACGCTACGACCCTCACCGAGGCGGGTTATGTGGGCGAGGACGTGGAGAACATCCTGCTGCGGCTCCTGCAGGCGGCGGACTTCGAGATCGAGCGGGCCGAGTACGGCATCATCTATATCGACGAGATGGACAAGATCTCCCGGAAGAGCGAGAACGTCTCCATCACGCGGGATGTCTCCGGCGAGGGGGTACAGCAGGCCCTCTTAAAGATTCTGGAGGGTACCATCGCCAACGTCCCGCCTCAGGGCGGGCGCAAGCACCCGCACCAGGAGTTCATCTCCATCGACACCAGCAACATCCTCTTCATCTGCGGCGGGGCCTTTGACGGCATCGATAAGATCATCGAAAACCGCCTGGACAAAAAGACGCTGGGGTTCGGCGCGGAGATCAAGGGCGTCAAGGAGCGGGATGTGGGGGCGATTTTGCAGCACGTGCAGTCCCATGATCTCTTGAAATTCGGGATCATCCCGGAACTGGTGGGCCGCCTCCCGGTGCTGACCCCGCTGGACTCTTTGGGCAGGGACGATCTGGTGCGCATCCTCAAAGAGCCGAAAAACGCCCTGACCCGGCAGTACAAGACCCTCCTGGCCTATGACGGCGTGGATCTGGAGTTCGAGGAGGCGGCCCTTGCCGCCATCGCGGACAAGGCCATCGCCATGGACATCGGCGCGCGGGGTCTGCGGAGCGTCATGGAGGGGCTGATGACGGACATCATGTATGAGGTGCCCTCGGACAGGAATATCAAGAGGATTGTCATCACGGCGGACTGTGTCAGGAAGGGGACAAAGCCTTTGCTCCTGCGCCGGAGCGAAAAGACGAGCCAGCTGACGGGGTGAGGGGATAAGGCTGTATGGACGCGAAAATTCAAAATGAATTGGATTTCATCAAAAAAAGTATACTCCAAACTGTTCCGGCAGAGGCGATTTATTTGTTTGGCTCATATGCTTATGGGACGCCTACCGAAGAAAGCGACCTTGATATTTATGTGGTCGTACCGGATGACACGAGGGATTTGTTTGCGTTGCAGGCGGATATCAGAGAGCTTCTTTGGAAGAAAAAATCTGTGTCCCTCGATATACTGATGGGGCGATCCAGCGTATTCAACCGCAGGAAGTATGGCCCGACGCTTGAAAGAACGATAGCGCAGAAAGGAACCGTGCTTTATGGAGCTTGAATATTCCATTGAGTGGTTTCAGTTTGCCGATTCAGACTTAGCTGCGGCTGAATATCTGCAAGGAATGCACCCGCAGCCTATGGAGATCATTTGCTATCACTGTCAGCAATCAGCCGAAAAATATCTCAAAGGTTATTTGATCTTCAAAGATACTGTTGCCCCTCCGAGAATTCACAATATAGATACGCTCTGTGAGATGTGTTCGGAGCATGACGGGCGTTTCCATGAAATCAAAAAGGCCTGCAATGTGTTGACCGGTTATGGCGTTCAGTCGCGTTATCCAAATGAGATGGAAATCACAGAAAATGATATGCAAAACGCGCTTGCATACGCCCGGCAGATTCAGGAGTTTGAACCTCTGAGAGAATTGCGCCGGAGCGAAAAGACAAGCCAGTTGACGGGGTGAGGAAGAAGGAGAAGAGGGGGCAACTCAAATAAAACGCGAACCCATCGCCCTTGCAATCGCCGCGCTGACAGTGTTCAGCCTATTGCTACTGGGCGGCTGCCGCGCCGCCGATACCGTTACCACAGCGCAGACCCCGAGCCCCAGCGCCACGGCAAGCAATACCTTTACAAATGCAAAGGGAGAACAAGGTTCTCGGTCGTCTACTGAAAAAGGGAGGATCACTTTATGTACACAATAAAAGCAATATATGATGGTAATAAATTTAAGCTATTGCAGCCGATACCGGTGAAAGAT
>WQUU01000042.1 GCA_009781925.1 Bacillota bacterium
CACGCTCTGGGCCTTTTTCATGCTCTCCTCATCCCCATATTTTGAAACGAGGACGGGCAGCTCCGCCGCCTGATAGCTTTCATAGCCCTCCAGCTTGGGAGAAAGCCCGGTCTTGCTTTCGATGTCCCCTATGATAGCCTTGATATCGCTCTCCGGGTCCGGCATGTCCTTCCAGAGCATGAGAGCCTTTGCGAGATTCTGCCGGTACAGGCGCCGAAAAGTCTTGCGCACGCCGTCGGCCATGCCGTAGTCGAAATTGACCACGCTCTGCCCGCCGTGCTGGTCGTTTTGGTTGCTCTGGATGGCGATGCAGCAGAGCGCCGAATAGGAGGCGATGTCGTTGGGCTCCCGCAGGTGGCCGTGCCCCGTGGAGAAACCGCCCTTGAAGAGTTTTTGGATGTCGATCTGGCAGCAGGTGGTGGTGAGCGTTAAGAAGTCCATGTCGTGGATATGGATGTCCCCCTCGGCGTGGGCGCGGGCGTGCTCCGGCTTGAGAACGAACATGTTATAGAACTGCTTCGCGCTCTCGCTGCCGTATTTGAGCATGACGCCCATGGCGGTGTCCCCGTCGATGTTGGCGTTCTCGCGTTTTACGTCGCTGTCCCGCGCGTCCGCGTTGGTGATCTCCTCCAGCGTGCGCATTAGGCGGGTGTTCATCTCCCTGCGGATACTGCGGCTGTTGCGGTAGAGGATATAGGCCTTCGCCGTGGCGTCATAGCCGTTGTCCATGAGCACCTTTTCCACAATGTCCTGGATGTGCTCCACCTCCGGAACCTCGTTGCCCTCGATCTCCAGAATCGAGATGACCTCGTCGGTCAGTTTGGCCGCGATCGGCGCGCCGCCGGAGATATTTGTGGCGTCAAACGCCTTGCCGATGGCCTCTTCTATTTTGCTCCGGTCGAAGGATACGGTTCTGCCGTCCCTTTTTTGAATATTCGCGATTGCCATTTCCTGTTGGCGCCTCCCGTAATTTGCTCTGCTGACACAAGATATAGGGTCTTAAATTTTTTGCGCGTGCATATATAGTACTACATGCCGCGGTCAATGTCAAGAGCAAAAAACACTATTTTACATAATTCCGCAAAAATCTTTTTGTTTCACATCCGGCACAAAATATGGTATACTATTTGCGGCTGGACGTCATATTCCTATGGATAGGACGCTTCGTCAAACTTACGCTCCATATAAACCAATTGTGGGAGGAAATTTTTATGCGCATCAGCAGAGCGGCAATCAAAAGCAACGCCCGGCTCCTCATGCGGGAACACAAACCGCAGGTCTATCTGATCGGCCTGCTTCTGGCTGTCCTAAGCCTTGTCCTTTTCTTCGTGTTCGAAGGGTACACCGTCTTCTCTTCCTTTACCGTAAACCTTTTTTCGTTCAACAAGTTTGACCTGGGCACTTTCTTTTCAACCATCGTCGTGGGCCCCACCATTTTCCTGGCTTCCGGCTTATCCCTCGTACTGACTGTTGTGCTCTATATGCTACGCCTCGGCTATACATCCTACGCCCTGAACCTGACCCGCCAGAAACCCGGCTCTTACGGAAACCTGCTCAACGGTTTTAAACGCTTTGGCCGCGCGTTCGGCGTGGGTTTCTTCACCTGGCTGTTTACGTTTCTCTGGACGCTGTTATATATGTTCATTTTGGTCGTCTTTCTGGCCATTTTGATCATCGTCAATCTTCTCATAAACGGGATGGATCTCAGCGTCCTCACTTCCGGTTCTTTCTTCGACAACGTCTATAACCTGGTTTCCTCCCTCACCAGCACCACGGGTTTGGTGCTCTT
Organism: Bacillota bacterium; assembly: GCA_009781925.1. GTDB lineage: Bacteria > Bacillota > Clostridia > Oscillospirales > Oscillospiraceae > WQUU01. Next base: position 1,790 of record WQUU01000042.1, read on the forward strand.
GGTTCTCCTCGGCTTTCTCGCGGCTGTCGGTTTTATCTACCTGATGGTCTTGATCATCCGCGTCGCCCTGCGCTATGTCCAGGCGCCCTACCTGCTCTTTGACCACCCGGAGCTCTCCGCCCTAGACTGCGTCCGGGAGAGCAAGCAAATCATGAAGGGCAGAAAGGGCGAGTATTTTGTCCTCGGCCTGAGCTTCATCGGCTGGATTCTTCTGGCTGCCCTCCCGGCGGCGATTCTCGCGGGCATCGGCGCCGCCATCGGAGTGTCAGGGGGCTCACCCGCCGTCGTTGTCATCCTGGCCACTGTCGGCGCGCTCGGCAGCATCGCGCTCAGCATCTATATTCAGCCCTACATCGAGCTGACCTTCGCGGGCTACTACACCGCCATCTCCGACCTGTATTTCGCCAATGTGAACTATATCAAGGCGCCTTTCCCCGGCTACGGTCCGGACGCAGCCGGCAACACCGCCTCACCCTTCCGGCCGCAGCCGGGCGCGCAACCCGCGCCGGCGCAGCAACAGCAGCCGGAACCGCCAAAGCCGCCAAAGCCCGCGCCCCAGGATCACAACCCGCTTCCGCCCATTCCCGATCTGCCGCCCCAGCCGGAGCCGCCAAAGCCGTTGACCAAAGACCCGTCTGACGATGATTTCTGGGAAATCGGGAAAAAATAAGGAATTCGCTTATCAATATGTAGGAACAGGGCAGCCCGGAGCTCCGCCTGCCCCCGCCTCACCCGTAACTCCGAAACCTTGCGGGTTTGGGCCGGTATCGGATGCCGGAGACAATGCCGAGGGCGGCGAAGGTACAGAACAGCGATGAT
>WQUU01000043.1 GCA_009781925.1 Bacillota bacterium
AAAGCGTTCCATGTTTGGCCGAGCCAGCTACCTGCTGCTCCGAGCAAAGCTCCTAATCGCAAACCGGGTGTAGGGATTCACTAACCTTTCGGAAGAACCCCCGAACGCCGGTTAGCCGCCGGTCTTGCCCGTCCGTGAACAGCCGAGTATAATGCCCACAGGGGCGAGGGATGGATGGTGAGCACCAGCAACTACCATATAGAAAAAGATTCGGACGGAAATTTTACGTACACAGCGACGAATGCCTTAGGTGCCCGGTGTGCGGCGGGGACCTTAGGCCATTCGGGACGCGCATACGGAAGGTCATAGACAGCGGCGGAGAGGAGGTGACGCTCATCATCCGGCGGCTGCGGTGCGTGAATGAGAAATGCGGAAAAATACACCACGAGCTGCCGGACATCGTCGTACCATATAAACGGTATTGCGCGGAGACGGTAGAGGCGGCTATTACGGAAGACACGGAAGCCATCGTCTGTGAGGAGGGCACGATCCGGCGGATTAGGGCCTGGTGGACAGCCAAGCGCCTGTACTTTATGAGCGTATTAACGTCGCTGCGGGAGAAATATGGGACGGTATTTCCGGCAAATGCGGCGCCGAGGGAAATCTTCAGGGCGGTAACAAACGCCCATTTGTGGCCGTCAACCCGTTCGGTGTGGTAGCCCGGGTAAAATTATGCTATGTTCAACCTGCAAACTCCAATTTTAGATGAAAACGGAGGAAAACAGGTTGACAGACATGAGGAAACCGGAAGAAATCGCGGTGAACCGGCACAAAATCATCGCGCCCATCCTGGCCGCCATGGAGGAAAAGGCAGACGCGGCCAGACTTGTCATGCTCAAAAAGGAAGCGTGTGAACAAAACGGCGTCTCCAGGCGAACCCTGGGCCGCTGGCTGGACGGGTACGGGGAACATGGCTTCGAGGGGTTGAAGCCGGTGCAGCGCGGCCTGGGCAAGCCCGGCGTCATCCCGGAGGATCTGATCAATGAGGCGATCCTGCTGCGGCGTGAGGTGCCGAGCCGGAGTATCCCGCAGATCATCGAGATTCTGGAGATGGAGGGCCGCGCGCCGGAGGGCCTGCTTAAGCGTACCACCCTGCAGGACAGGCTCCAGGAAAGAGGCTTTTCCGCCCGGCAGATGAAGCTGTACAGCCAGGGCGGGCTGGCGGCGCGGCGGTTCCAACGCAAAGAGCGCGGGGACATGTGGCACAGTGACATCAAATACGGGCCGTTTTTAACCGTCAAAGGCGTGAAAAAACAGATCTATCTCGTGAGTTTTTTGGACGACGCCACCCGCTATGTGGTCCACGGCGAGTTCTACGACAGCCTGGACCAGACGGTGGTGGAGGACTGTTTCCGCAAGGCCGTGCTCAAAGAGGGCCTGCCTCGCCGCGTATATTTCGACAACGGTAAGCAGTACAGGACAAAATGGATGGATCGGGCCTGCGCCATCCTGGGGATCAAACTGCTGTACGCGAAACCCTACAGCCCGGAATCCACCGGAAAGATTGAGCGTTTTAACCGCACGGTGGACAGTTTTTTGGATGAAGTCGTGCTGAAACAGTGTAAAACGCTCGCGGAATTCAACCGGTATTTTAAGGTCTGGCTGCAAGAGTGTTACCACAGCCGGCAACACGGCAGTCTCGATGGAATATCTCCTGAGATCGCCTACAAGAACTCAAAATCTCCGCTGCGATTCGTTTCACCCGAAACCGTCGCCCGCGCCTTCCTGCGCGCCGAACAGCGCAAAGTGGACAAATCCGGCTGCATCAGTTTCAGCGGGAAGCGGTATGAGGTCAGCGCCCTGCTCGCCGGGCGCACAGTCACCGTGACTTATGACCCCAATGACCTCCAGACCCTGACGGTAGAGCACGACGGCAAGATGTGGCGTGTCCAGGAACTGCGGATCGGTGTGCATACCGGGCCGCGCCCCAAGCTGCCGGCCACAATGCTGCCGGCCGTGCCGGATACCTCCCGGCTGCTGGACGAGAAAGAGAAACGCTATACGGCGCGCAGAGAGAGTGTGCGCCGCGCTATCCGGTTTAACGGGCTGGAAGGCGGCGATGACCATGTTTGAGGACTTCTACGGGTTCAGGGAGACCCCGTTCAGCCGGACGATCCCCACGGATAAACTCTATCGCGGCAACGACTCCGATGAACTCATTGAGCGCCTGAAGTACACCGCCAAACGTCAGTTGTTCGCTGTGATGACCGGGGACAGCGGCACCGGCAAGACCACCACCCTGCGGCGTTTTCATGACGAGCTGCTGAGTTCGCAGTACCGGGTACTTTATCTGTCCGACTCAAAGATGACGCCCCGGAGCTTCTACAAAAGCATCCTGGAGCAGCTCGGCTTTGAGTCCAGCCATTACCGCGGCGAGGCCAAGCGCCAGCTTCACAAAGAGATCGAGATCATGAAAGGCGTCCACGGGATGTTACCGGTGGTCATCGTGGACGAGGCCCATCTCCTCGACCGGGAGATGCTGGAGGAGATTCGCTTCCTGCTCAACTTCAAAATGGACTCCCAGAGCCCCATGGCCCTCATCCTGGCCGGACAGTCTGAACTCTGGGAAAAGCTGAAGCTCCAGTCCTATGCCGCCATCCGCCA
>WQUU01000044.1 GCA_009781925.1 Bacillota bacterium
ATTAGTAAAGAACTTTTTTGTAATTTTTGGCCTCCTTAGTAAAGAATATTTTTGTCTCTGCACAGCTGTTGTGAAATGACAATTGTTAGGTATACTCGAAAACAATTAATTACCCTTATAAAAAATTCGGTATACTTTGCACGCCTCTCAAGAGGACACAACTTTCTTAAAGCTTTGGAATACCGCTATTTAAGAGGTAAACGAGTGTACTTAACTTTTTTATTTACCTGGAAAGCGGAGAATACAAGCGGTCAGGAATCTGCATTTAGTATCCTTAATTTTTTGCAGTAATCGCCTTCCAAAAGCCGTTTTTGTGTACACAATTATTTTTACTATACAGCTGTTGTGAAATGACAATTGTTTAGTTAAACGAGGAGGAAACTCTGTCATGGTAGAAAAAGCAACAAATCAGCGTATCGCGCTCATCGCGCTTGCGGACATCGCACCCAGCGATTATCAACGGTCCACAAATCCCACACAGGTGGCGAACATCGTAAAGCGGTTCGATGAGGCAAAGCTCGGTACGCTCACCATTTCCGAGCGCGACGGACAGCTTCATATCATTGACGGCGCCCACCGGGCTCGGGCGCTGCGGACGCTCGGATTCACACATGCCCTCTGTGTGGTGCTGTCTGGTCTGACCTATGAACAAGAAGCCTCATACTTCCGAAATCAGAACCAAGACAGGCGCCCCTTGACACAGGCGGATCTTTTCAAAGCCGGCCTCGCCTCCGGCGACGAGCAATGTGTCAAGATCCACAAAATCATTGAGGCAAACGGCTTCGAGATCGGAATGTCGGGAAGGAACTTCTTCAAAATCGCCGCGATCAACGCGCTTTATGCGATTGCCGAGGAGTACGGATACGCCGCGCTCGATGACACGCTCTGCCTGATCGCCACCACATGGAGCGGGATCGAGCGGGCTTCCCAGCGGGAGTGCCTGCTTGGCGTCGCGGAGTTCATCCATCAGTATGGCATGGTCGATTTCGCCGAGCGCATGCGCGATAAATTTTCGGTCATCTGGTACGATTACACTGAGGCCATGCGCGTTCAAGGCTCCATCGGCTCCTCTACGTCGAGCAGAAAATTTTGTCATGTGCTCGTTGAGCACTACAACCGGGGCCTTAACCCTAACAGCAAGAAGCGTCTGAAATGGGAAGAAAGACTATGAAAATCGCCATTAACAAAATCACGATCACCGCGCGTATCCGTAAAGAGATTGTGCATATACCGGAACTCGCAGCGGATATCGAAAAAAATGGGCTGATCAATCCCATCACGGTGATGCCGAGCGACGGGGCGTTCCAGCTTCTTGCCGGGCTTAGACGATTAAAAGCGGCACAGGCGCTTGGCTGGACAGAAATTGACGTAAATGCGGTTGCGCCCGCAGATGCCGAAGCCGCACTTCACATTGAGTACAGCGAAAACGAACAGAGGGAGCCGTTCACCTTTTCTGAAAAAATGGACTATGCCCAGTTGATTGAGGAAATTGAACAGGCAAAGGCGAAAGAACGGATGTCTCTGGGAGGCATGGGCGGCATCGATCAAGGGGTGGACTGCGGTCCACCCCTTGATAAGAATAAGCGGCGGGATATAATCGGTAAAAAGATAGGCATGAGCGGCCGGCAATATGACCGCTCAAAATTTGTTGCCGAAAATGCACCGCAGGATGTGATAGACGCGCTCGACCGCGGCGAAACCACAATACGCAGCACTTATAACGAACTACGAACTGGCGTGAAGCAGTCAGAAGATGCTGCCATGCCAACACCACAGCCTGCGCCTAGACCATCCCTGCGCCCTCTTGATACAAAGAGCCCGACACATCATGCAAATCTCAGCAAGAAGGACATGGAAGCGATTCAGAAGCTCCGGGATTATGGCGCGCTACCGCCGGAGGGCAAGATCGCGGAATTACAGCGCCAGCTTAAAGAAGAACGCGCCCGCGCTGCCCACGCTGAGTCCGCGCTCAGCCGTCTCCAGGAACTGAATCATAATGATGTGTACCATAAGGATTCTATTATCGAGAGCCTGAAACGACAGGTTTCGGAGTTGGACGCCGCGCTTACGGCGGCTAATGCCCGGATTAAAGAGCTGGAGGGGTCTGCTTGAGTATACAAAAATAATATTCGTCTGTTGCAATTCGGGCCCCATGTCCGTGTAATGTCAGTAGAACAAAAACCCACAGGAGGAATCGTCCCTATGAAAAAAATCGCAATCACGTTGGCGGTCGTACTGCTCATTGTCATGCTGGTGGCCTGCGGTACGCAGAAATCGGATCAAACCGGGACCCCGGCACCAACTCCTACAACCGTTAGCCCGGTCACGGCTGCACCGACGCCGCAGAGAACTGCAACGCCGATCCCCAGCATGACCCCGTCCGCCGCTCCATCCACGGTGCCGAGCCCCAGTTCTACGGCCACGCCTGAACCTGCCAAGCCGACGCCGACCCATACACCGACGCCGCCTGCTTCGACAGTCCCGTCAACCACGGCGCCTACGCCTACGAAATCACCCCCTCCGGCAAGCACCCCACAACCGGTCGCGGCGCCGAGCCCTACTCCCACACCCTCGCCAGACCCTACGCCTATACAGTATG
>WQUU01000045.1 GCA_009781925.1 Bacillota bacterium
ATGACGACGAGGGTCGGTATGCTCTGGATGCCGAATTTGCCGGCGACCTCCGGCTGCTCGTCGACGTTGACCTTGCCGACCTTCACATCGGGGACCTCATTGGAGATCTCCTCGACCGCGGGCGCGACCATGCGGCAGGGGCCGCACCACGGAGCCCAGAAGTCGAGCAATACCGGCTTGTCGGAGGAGATGACCTCCGTATTGAAGTTACCGCTGGTAATCGTGATCGTAGCCATGATGATTTCTCCCTGTTACTATATATTTGCGCCACAAGCCACTGCAACCAGTAGTGGATTGCCGCATCCCGTGCCAAAGCTGTTAGAATGAGAGGGCAATGGTCTGACCTATTTCTCCAAGGACTGTCACGTCCGTATGAAAGTCAGTCAGCCATCCTCCCATCGCAGCGTTCGATTTGTGCAGGTAGAGCCACCGGGAAGCCGGAGCGTTCGCGTCAGCAAACAGATAGAATCGGCAATGGGAAAAGATGGCCTTGAGCATTGCAAATCTGTTTGCAGGAGCGTGTCTCATGAACGCAGTCGGTATCGATGTATCCAAGGGCAAGAGCATGGTTGCGGTACTCCGTCCGTTGGGCGTGGTGGTGGCGAAACCCTTCGAGGTCAATCACACCGCCAGTGAACTCGGGGAACTGGCAAGGTTCCTGAAAAGCCTGGACGGTGAGACCAAGGTGGTCATGGAGCACACTGGGCGCTATTATGAGCCGGTCGCCCAAGTGATCCATGCACAGGGGCTGCTCGTCAGCGCGGTTAATCCGCTGCTGATCCGGGAATACGGTGGCAATTCGTTGCGTCGGGTCAAGACTGACAAGGCGGATTCGAAGAAGATGGCTCGTTACGGTCTTGACAACTGGGCGGAGTTACGAGAGTATACTCCCATGGATACGATTCGCTATGAGCTGAAAACCCTGAACCGGCAGTTTCATCTGGCATCCAAGAATCGAACTGCCTGTTCCAACAACCTGATCGCCCTGTTGGATCAATCTTTCCCGGGCGTGCGCGACTGGTTTGATAGTCCTGTTCGCGAGGACGGTAGCCAGAAGTGGGTGGATTTCGCCAGAGCCTTTTGGCACGTGGACTGTGTTCGCTCCCGCAGTCACACTGCGTTTGTCGAGCGCTACCAAAGGTGGTGCAAAAGCCACCGCTACAACTTTCGCCTGGAGAAGGCGGAGGAAATCTATCGCCAGAGCAGCGAGATGATCGCGCTGGTTCCCAAGTCGAATACCACAAAGCTGCTGGTGCAGGAAGCCGCGTCACAGCTTTTGAACCTCTCCCGCATGGTGGAAGTCCTCCGCGCCGAGATGAACCGTCTGGCCGCGCAGTTGCCGGAATACTCGATCGTCATGAGCATGTACGGCGTCGGCAAGTCGTTCGGCCCGCAGCTCATGGCGGAGATCGGTGACATCCGGCGTTTTGCCGGCAAGCAATCCTTGGTCGCTTTTGCGGGCGTTGACCCGATGGTCAATCAATCCGGCATGAAGGCCAGTCGCAGCAATAAGTCCTCCAAACGGGGCTCGCCGCTCCTTCGCAAGACACTGTTCAACGTCATGTCTTGCTTGTTGCAAAACGCGCCTCCCGATGAGCCGGTATTCCAATTCCTTGACCGCAAGCGCGCCGAAGGAAAACCCTATTACGTCTACATGACTGCCGGTGCGAACAAGTTTTTGCGCATCTACTTCGGAAAGGTGCGCGACCATCTTGCCGCCTTGGACATGCCGCCTCCTGATGACGCTTCCGCTCTCCCGCAGTAATGTCTTCGATGCTACTATGAGACGTTGACAGCGTAGTCTGCCGGGAGTGTCACGGCCGCATCGCCGTAATTTGTTATCGTGCTACCCCGTTCCCTTCGACTGGCGTATTTTACGGCAGTCTGTTTGCTTTCCCATCCTTCCATCCTCCATTTTCTCAAAATTTCTCCCTCAGGGGGCTTGACTTTTTATTTGCAGGCTTTCATTCTATGCGGCTTTGCGGTAAATCCAAAGCCTTCTGCCGGCAAAGTTAAATATAAAGACGATGACCGTCACGATCGGCTTGCCGATCGCGATATCGACGCGCAGGCCATCCGTGAACAGGAGCAACAGCACTTGATTCAGAGCCAGGCCGATCAGGCCTGTGATCAGAAATGCGATCAGGTCCTTGTGATCGCCCGCGCGATTAAAAACAAAACGCATCGAAAGAAAATAGTTGACGATAAAGCTCACCGTAAACGAAATCAGGGAGGCATACTGATAATACAGCCCAAACTTCTTATTCAGCAGCAGCAACACGCTATAATCGACGACGAACGCGATTCCGCCGACGAAGATATAGCGAAAAAACTGCACCCGCGTGGAATCCGTAGGCTCTATGAGCCATTTGTTCAGCAGGGCGGAACGCATTTATCGAACCGCTTCCGTATTGATCTGCGCATGGCGGGGGCAGATCTTCTCGCCGTGCAGCGGAATGAACAACCGCCCGCAATCGGCGCACGGCTTCACCGTCAATCCCCTATTTATTACGACGCCGGCGTACAGCGCGGCGATGTTGAAGTCGCTCAGCTCCTCCGCGAGGATGTTCATCCTCCGCCCGTTCACCAC
>WQUU01000046.1 GCA_009781925.1 Bacillota bacterium
CGGGCTCACCGCTTCGGTTTGAACCGCGCCGGCATTGCCTCCGCCGAACAGTTTGCCGCGATTGAGCAGCACCGCGATTCCGCCGCCGACAAGCAGGAGCAAGGCCAATACGGCGGCGATGATCTTTGCCGCGGCCGGAGGCGAGCGTTTCGCCGCCGGGCTCACGGCAGGACGCCCCGAAGGGCGCGCCTCGGGGCGCGCCGGTTTCCTGCTGCCAATTTCCCAATCGTCCCGCGGATGACTCATCGCTTTCTCTCCTCAAACATAATAAGTTATATTTCAGACGATTTAAAAGCCCATTTTGTTTCACGCAAATTATAACACTGCGGCGCAGATTCATCAATAGTGAAAGAGGGCGGCCTTCGCCGCCCTCTTTTATAAGAATGGATTTAATAGCTACGCTTATTTTTGTTCTTCCGGGCCGCCTCACTCTTTTTGCGGCGCTTGACGCTGGGGCTCTGGTAATACTCCTTTTTCCGCAGATCCGAGAGTACACCCGCCTTCGCGCAACTGCGTTTAAAACGCTTGAGGGCGCTGTCCAGCGACTCGTTATCCTTGATATGAACTTCCGACACTTTTTATTCCCTCCCTCCAACTACGCCGTGTGGCGCTGTAAGGGCCAACCTTTGGCTTTAACTATATTATTATACCGTCTGAAGTGGCCCTTGTCAAGAAATTTTCAGAACGGGGTCTCTGTAGGGGCCGCACACGTGCGGCCCGTATTGCGAGAACAGCGGGACGCCGAGGGCGACGTCTCCTACACGGGAAGCGTGGGGCGCATAATCAGATTGACCAGTTTGTTTTTGATCACAATGGCTTTGACAAACTCCATCCCCTCCATGAGCCGGAGGACTTTCTCGTCGTTCCGCGCGGCGCTGATGACCGCCTCGTCCGCGCTGTCCGTGGGGACGGTGACAGTCGTCTTGAGCTTGCCGTTGACCTGCACGGCGATCTCCTTCAAAGCTTCGGCAAGTTTGCTCTCGTCGTAGTCCGGCCAGGGGGCGAGGCTGGCAATGCCTTCAAAACCTTGGATTTCCCAGAGCTCCTCCGCAATATGCGGAGCGAAGGGGGCGAGCAGCATCAGCAGCGCGCGGATGTCCCCGCGGGAGGGGGCGTGTTCGGAAAACTCGTTGATCAGCGTCATCAGGGCGGCGATGGCCGTGTTGAACTTCATGGCCTCGATGTCCTCGCCCACTTTTTTGATCGTCCGGTGAACGGCCGCCTCGTTGGCCGCGCTGTAAGCGTCGCCATGGAGCGGGGTCTCCGCCAGGTTCCACACCCGGTCGAGGAAGCGCTTGCAGCCCTTCACCGCCGTGGGATTCCAGGGGGCGTCCTTCTCAAAGTCCCCGATAAACATGATGTACAGGCGCATGGTGTCCGCGCCGTATTCATCCGCCACGTCGATGGGGCTGACCACATTTCCCCGCGTCTTGTTCATGCGGAACCCGTCCGGGCCAAGAATGGTGCCTTGGCTCGTGCGCTTCTGGTAGGGCTCCTTTGTCGGCACGACGCCGATATCATAGAGAAACTTGTGCCAGAAGCGGCTATAGAGCAGGTGCAGCGTCGTATGTTCCATGCCGCCGTTGTACCAATCCACCATTTTCCAGTAGTCCACAGCCTCTCTACCCACCAAGGCCTCCGCATTTTTCGGATCCATGTAGCGCAGAAAGTACCAGCTGGAGCCCGCCCACTGGGGCATGGTGTCCGTCTCCCGCTTGGCGGGGCCGCCGCAGTGGGGGCATGTGGTGTTTACCCACTCATCCATGGCGGCCAGGGGGCTCTCCCCATCACCGGTGGTCTCGTAGCTCTCCACCTCCGGCAGTTTTAACGGCAACTGCTCCTCAGACAGCGCTACCCAGCCGCAGGTTTCACAGTACACCAGGGGGATCGGTTCACCCCAGTAGCGCTGGCGGGCAAAAACCCAGTCCCGGAGTTTAAAGTTGACCTGCTCCTTCCCGATTCCGTGCTCGGTCAGCCAGCGAATCATAGTGCCGATGGCGTCTTTTACCCGCAGCCCGTTTAAAAAGCCGGAATTGACTAAAATCCCACCGGCATCCTTGCTCTCGAAGGCCTCTTTGGTGATATCCCCGCCCGCGACCACCTCGACGATGGGCAGGTGAAAAGCCTTTGCGAATTCCCAGTCCCGCTGGTCATGGCCCGGCACGGCCATGATAGCGCCAGTGCCGTAGCTGGCCAAAACGTAGTCGGAGATGAAAATGGGGATCTCCCCTCCCGTCGCCGGGTTAATCGCGCGCACACCCAGGAGCTCGACGCCGGTTTTCACTTTGTTCATCTCCGTGCGCTCGAAATCGGATTTCCGCGCGGCCTCGCATTGATAGGCCCGAACCGCCTCGGCGTTCTCTAAAAGCGGCAGCCACTTGCCTAAAAGCGCGTGTTCCGGGGACACGACCATATAAGTCGCGCCAAAGAGGGTGTCGGGCCGCGTCGTGAAGATTTTGAGGCTGTCCCCGGCGGTGGTGGCGAAATCCACCTCCGCACCGGTGCTGCGGCCGATCCAGTTGCGCTGCTGAATCTTCACCCGCTCGATGTAATCTAAATCCTCCAGATCATCCAGTAGGC
>WQUU01000047.1 GCA_009781925.1 Bacillota bacterium
AAACACTGCCGCCCGCGGCATAGGCTTCCGCCAGTTCTTCAAGAAATTTCAGCAGCACCGGCGTTGTGATCCACTCGTTGGCGTGGTGGCTGGCGTTATACAGCACCCTGTTCTCGCCCGCGCCGAAATTCAGCGCCCAGACCGGCTGGCCCAGAACGCTCCTGCCGATGACCCCCACTCGCAAAAAGGGGTAACGCGCGAACAGTCCCCGGACAATGTAGGAGATCAGCGCGCCGGAGTAGCCGATCTCTGTCGGCACGACGGGAAAACCCAGCGGGATCACCAAAGACTGCCCGACCTGCAGGTTTCGGTAGTCAATCCCCGGATTCGCGGTCTCGATGGCGCCGACCGCGCCGCCGTATTCGACCGCGAGCCGGAAGAGCGTATCCCCGGCGCGTATTCTGTGGATCAAAAAGCCCGTGTACCAAGGCAGCAGCGCCCTCTGTGTAGAGGCCCCCGCGACGCCGTCCGGCGTCAACCCCTGCTCCCGCTGAAAAGCCATGAGCGCCCCGCGCGTCCCCTCGCCAAAGACGCCGTCCGTCGCGAGCGCAAAACCCACCCGGCGCAGCGCGAGCTGCAGCAGTTCGACCTCCGGCCCTACAGAGCCGATGCCCAAAATTTTCATAAAAAAATTTCCCTCCTTCCCGTTCTCCTACTAGTCTACGCAGAAGGGAATCGAGAGATAAATTGTTACGCAAAAATGCGCTTTATTTTCTCGCGAAGAAGACATACTTACAACCGAACCGCAGCTACGATTTTTGTAGGGCGCGATGCCCACATCGCGCCGCCTTCTCGGACACGGGGACGCCGCCTTCTCGGACACGGGGACGCCGCCTTCTCGGACACGGGGACGCCGCCTTCTCGGACACGGGGACGCCGCCTCCTCGGGCACGGACGCCGCCTCCTCGGGCACGGACGCCGCCTCCTCGGACACGGACGCCGCCTCCTCGGACACGGGCCGATGTGGGCATCGGCCCCTACAAGGGTTCGTTCACACGGTTTTTATTTGTAGGGCGCGGCGCCCCCGACGCGCCGAACGCCCAAAAAGAGAGGAAAAGAAATCATATGCAAAAAATAAAATTAAAAAATCTGACAAAACGTCTGGCAGGGCTCCTGTTCGCCACGGTTTTCGCGGTCGGCGCGGTTCCTTCTGTCTCCGCCCATGCCGCAAGGGAACTGGTTCCGATGGGTACGGCGGTGGGCATCGAGCTCAAAACGCCCGGCGTTATCGTGGTGGGCCTTGAAAATTTGGGCACGGCGGAGCGCCCCAGTTCTCCGGCCAAAGCGGCGGGCGTGCTACCGGGAGATCTCATCGTCAGGCTCAACGGGGCGGAGGTCGGTTCAGCGGAGGAGTTTTTAAAGGCGGTGTCGACGCTCGAGGGCTCGGAGATCCCGCTGACCGTCCTGCGGGGCGAAAAACAGCTTCAGCTCACTGTAAAACCCCTGGACACGGAAAACGGGCCGAAACTCGGCCTGTGCATCCGCGACAGCGTCACCGGCGTCGGCACCATGACCTTCTTTGACCCGGAGAGCGGGCTTTTTGGGGCTCTGGGCCACCCCATCAGCGACGCGGATACCAACGTTATTATGCCTCTGGGGAGCGGTTCTATTATGGACGCGACCATTGTCGGCGTGCACCAGGGGATTGCGGGCAGGCCGGGAGAGCTCTGCGGCGTCTTTGACCTCAGCCATCCCACGGGGAAGCTCCTGTCAAACGGCTTCGCCGGGATTTTCGGCACCGTCAGCGCGGCGCTGCCGCAGTTGAGCCGCGAGGCGCTCCCTGTCGCCGCTGAGGAGGAGATCAAGGTGGGCCCCGCCACTATTCTCTGCAGTGTCAGCGGAAAAGCCGTGGAAGAGTACGCCGTGGAGATCACCCGGCTCTACCACGGCGATCCCGACGGCCGCTGCCTCACGCTGAAGGTCACCGATGAAAAACTGCTCGGCATCACCGGCGGCATCGTCCAGGGTATGAGCGGCAGCCCCATTTTACAGGACGGAAAGCTCGTCGGCGCCGTCACTCATGTGCTGCTGAGCGATCCCACGCGGGGCTATGGCATCTATATCAGCGCCATGCTCGAGCAGGGGGAATCCGCCTTGGCGGAACAGCGCGCTGCCTAACGGTGCCTTTGGCGCTACTACTATTAAATCCAGCGCGCGCCCGTGAAAGCGGGCGCATGCGCAATATTACTTCGGCAGTGTTAAAGTAATATTTTGTCAATCCTTGGCGAATCCTAGAAGAAATGATAGGAATAGGTTGAAAATGATCGACAAAAAACTGTGTGAAATACACGGTTTTTTGTTGCGTTTAGACGCTCGGATATGATACAGTAAGAACACGCCGCGGTCAAAAACCGTGGGTTTTCTTGCAAATTATGGGAGGAACGATAAAATGGAGCGTAGAACACGTGTATTACTGGCGGATCCCAGCGAGGACTTCCGAAGCCTGCTGGCGGGACGCCTGTCCGCCGAGGACGACCTCGAGGTGGCTGGCGTGGCGGCGGACGGGGCCGCCGCCCTGGAACTGATCCGGACAGAGCGCCCCGATGTCCTGCTGTTGGATCTGTATCTGCCGAGGCTGG
>WQUU01000048.1 GCA_009781925.1 Bacillota bacterium
GCAGCTTACCCTGTGGGATCCTGCCAATTGAACGATCAATTCATTATCAATTATCAATAATCATAGGAGATTTTAGACATGGCTGAATTTAAGTTTTTACCGATCCCCGCCGAGGACTACGACGCCCTCGGCATCGGTCCCTGCACGGTGCTGGAAACCCATGTGACCGACGACGGGGTCCTGGTCGTCCGCGCGGTCACCGCCGCCGACTTGGAGGAATTCGTCTGTGACGGCGACTGCGAGAGCTGCCCCGTTGCGCAGACCGACTGCGACGGCGAGTGCTTCTCCTGCCCCTGTTACGCCTCATGCGACGACTCGGATTATACACCGAAAGAGGCCGCGTGTAAATCCCACGGTGTCCGCGGCGAAGTCTGAGGGGGCGGGGCGCATGCAAAAAATACTGAAAATCCTCGGCAAGCGGGGCCGCATCACCATTCCGTGGGAAATTCGCGGAGAGCTGGGCTTTGCCCATAATGACGTGATCAGCTTTGAGCAGAGCGGCGACGCCGTCCTCATACGCCGGGAAAAGCTGTGTGACGGCTGCATTACCGTGTCAAAGCCGAAAGATAACGCCACCGCGCTGACTGAGCTGCTGGAAGACGCCACGCCCGAAGAAATCCGCACCGCGCTGATCCAGCTATCGGTGCGCTGGGCTGAATTGCAAGCCCGAGGTGACAAAAATGCCTGATTTTAAGCCTCTTTACCGTTATTCATTCAATGAAGCCAAACGGCTGAATGAACTTGACGAGTGGCAGGACTCTTTCGCGGAAAACCGGCGCTGCCGGGATTTTATAGACGAACAGGTGCGGCAAAACTTTGACGGTATGCATCTCGGCGGCGACATCCCGCAAAAGACAATTGCCGAGTTCGGCTTTGACCGTACCCGTTGGGTATTGGCAAATCATATTCAGTTTCATGATTATGACGGTCGCTTCAGCCCGTGGAACAAAGCGTGGGCGGCGGATATCTACATCCCGCGTCCGGCTGAGTGGGAGCTGAAAAAAGACCCGTCTATGCGGGATGACAACACAGGGTTTCTGCTGGATAGCCACTCTGTGCTGGTGGATTATCTGGCCGGACAGGTGCGGCAAATGTATGATCGTCTAAACCTTTATGACCAGCGCCACCGTGAGCCGGGAGAGGTCCACGAGCAGGATTTCACCGACAAGGTTCTCATCCTCCGCGATACGGTGCTGAAAGAGTCTGCTCGAACCCCAGGAAACCAATTATTTCTAGCAAACGGCGGCGGTTTTGGTTGCAGTCCGCACGCAAGTGGGCGGGCGGTGATGGGTGAGTTTTTAATCGACGGAGAAAAAGCGCGCTTCAATCGGTCAGATTTCATCGGGATCTGCGATGAGAACTATCTGCCGGACTGGGCACGGGAGAAGCTGGCCGAACTGTGCCCCGCCGACGCGCCGGATCCCTCCCAAGGCCCGACGATGAAAGGAATGTAGCCTGTGAGAATCAAGGTCTATCAGATCAATCAAATGGCGGATACCCTCCGCGTCAAGTTCATGGGGTTGCAGGAAACGCAGGATATTCAACGCTCACATGACCGGTCAGCCCAGATCAACCCCAAGATATATGACGTTGTATTCAGCGGCGATGTGGACTGTCAGAGCCTGGAGGACATTTATACCCTGTTCAATACGAACCCTCCGCCGTTTTTCCGCGGGCACAGCCTCTCTATGTCGGATATCTTACAAACTGACGACGGGTTCTTTTTCTGTGACCGCTGTGGTTTCAAGCAGATCGACTTCAAAGCGAAGCAGACGCATAAGCTAGACACCCTGCTCCGGGTGGTCGCGCTGGAGCCGGGCAAGCCCGCGTATGTAGCCGGAGTCGCCGATCATTTCCGCGCATCCCAGCAGGCGGTTGACGGGCGTTTTGAGGTTACCTAACCCTTCATGGACAACGCCGTCCTCGTCTGTAACGAAGAAGGGCTGATTAGCGGGATGGAGCCTAACCGCGTGATACACGGCAACTTGTATGTGGGGCCGCTGTTCATCATCGGCGACGGCGATGACGGAAATTTCAGATCCCTCACCGATGCGCAGACGCGGCAGTACCTCGCGGAGTTTCAATCGCCGGAGCTATTTGATCAGCAGGATGCCGATGAGGACATGGGCTCCGGCATGTCCGGGATAAACGGGCTGTAAAAATTTACAACAAGGAGGAGTAGAAAATGGATAAAAAAATAAAAACCATCGCCATCCAAGTGGATGATTGGGATTTTATCGAGCAATACGAGAAGCGTGCCAAGGAGAGAGGCCAGTCCTTGAAAAATTACCTTGTCGGCCTGATGAAGGCCGACATCGCGCTCAATCAAACACAGGATAACGATCCGGTACAGGAGGCTGGCGACCATGAAGAAACATTCGCGCCGGAGGAAACGACCGCACCCGCAGAGAGTGAGGAACAACCGGAGGAAAAGGCCGCACCCTCAGAGAGCGAGGAACGGCAGGATGAAACCGCCGCCCATCAGGACGCGGAAGGGCTACAGACCGCCACTTCCGCCGCGCCCGAAGAAATGATGAATCTTTTTGTCAAAATCACCAAGGAGCAGCGCGCGGCCCTC
>WQUU01000049.1 GCA_009781925.1 Bacillota bacterium
GGAGCGGAGCCGGACAACGTCTACCTGCCCCACAACACGTCGAAAAACCGCGTCGTCTACACCGGCACCCATGACAATGACACGACACGGGGCTGGTGGCAGACAATGAAGCCGAAGGAGCGCGCTTTGGTGCGGGAGTACCTGGGCGGCAACCTCACTGTCAAAACGGTTGCCGACCGCCTGACCCGCGCCGCGTTCGGGACGGTGGCCGAGCTCGCCGTCGTGCCGATGCAGGACGTGCTAAATCTCGGCGGCGAGGCGCGCATGAACGTCCCGGGCACGATGAATGGCCCCGGTTCAGCGGCGAACAACTGGCGCTGGCGCATGGCCCCGGAGGCATTTGACGAGGAGAGGGCCGCGTATTTGAAACGATTGGGGGAAATCTACGGGAGGACTTCGTAGGGGGCGGCGTCCTGGGCGTCCCGCATCTTCAGGCGTCCCCCCCTGGGCGTCCCGCATCCCTTCAGGTGTTTTCGTAAAACGGGCCGCCGAGGGCGGCGGCCCCTACAAGATATCCAACAGAGGAGAAACATATGCAAGCTCTCAAATCCACCCGCGCGTACAAAAGCCTGGGCTGCCTGCCCACAAAGACAGCCGGGACATACCGCTTTGCCGTCTGGGCGCCGAACGCGAAATTCGTCTCCCTTTTGGGGGATTTTAATGGCTGGGATCCCTTCGCCAATCCCATGACCTGGAACGAGGGCGGAGTCTGGACGGCGGAGCTGTCCGGTCTCAGTGACGGGATGGCCTATAAATACGCCATCCAGCCTAAGGACGGGGTGATCTTTCTCAAGGCAGATCCCTTTGCCCGCTATGCCGAGACCGGGCCCGCCACGGCGTCCAAGGTCTGGAACATCGAAGGCTATGCCTGGTCAGACAGAGATTGGCTGCAAAAACGGGCAAAGTGGAACGCCTTTGCCGCCCCCATGTCCATTTATGAACTGCACCTGGGTTCCTGGAAGCTGCCGGAGGACGGTGCCCTGCCCAACTACCGGACGATCGCGGAGGCGCTCTGCGCCTATGTGAAGGACATGGGCTTCACACATGTGGAGCTCATGCCCCTGACGGAGTACCCCTACGACGGCTCCTGGGGCTACCAGACCACGGGCTACTTCGCCCCCACCTCCCGCTACGGCACGCCCCAGGACTTCATGTACCTGGTGGATCACCTGCACAAAAGCGGGATCGGCGTCATATTGGACTGGGTGGGGGCTCACTTCCCCCGGGACGCCCACGGCCTCGCCCGCTTCGACGGCACGCCCCTCTTTGAGGGCTCCGACCCGCGCATGGCCGCCCATCCCGAGTGGGGCACCCTCATCTTCGACTACGCGCGGCCGGAAATCAAGAATTTCCTCATCTCCTCCGCCGAGTTCTTTTTTGACTATTACCACATCGACGGCCTGCGCATCGACGCCGTGTCCTCCATGCTCTATCTGGACTACGGCAGAAAAAACGGCGACTTCACCCGCAACAAATTCGGCGGCAACATCAACCTGGGCGCGGTGGACATGCTCCGGGAGCTCAACGCCTCCATTTTGTCCGATTTCCCCGGCGCGGTGACCATCGCGGAGGAGAGCACCGCCTATCCCCTGGTGACTGCCCCGCCCTATGACGGGGGCCTCGGCTTCAGCTTCAAGTGGGACATGGGCTTCATGCACGATACGCTGAACTACTTTGCCATGGATCCGCTCTTTCGCAAAGGTAGCCATGAGAAACTCACCTTCTCCATGATGTACGCCTTCTCGGAGAACTTTGTGCTGCCCTTCTCCCACGACGAGGTGGTGCACGGCAAGCGCTCCATGCTGGACAAGATGTTCGGCGGCTACGCCCAAAAATTCGCCACCCTCAAGGCGCTTTACGGGTACATGTACGCCCACCCGGGGAAGAAACTGCTGTTTATGGGCTGCGAATTCGGCCAGTTCATCGAGTGGAACTACAAACAGCAGCTGGACTGGCTGCTCCTGGACTACCCCTCCCACGAGGGTCTGCGGGCCTATGTGCGGGCGCTCAACCGCTTTTACGCCCGCCGCCCGGAATTTTACGAGGCGGACAAGTCCTGGGAGGGCTTCGCCTGGAAGAGCGTGGACGAGCGGGAGCGCAGTTCCATCGCCTTCCTCCGCAGGGACAAGAGCGGCGCCGAGGTGCTCTGCGCTTTTAATTTCACGCCGGTGCCCCAGAACATCAACGTGCCTCTGCCAAAGGGCAAACACCTGCGGATTTTGCTCTCCAGCGCGGAGGAGCGCTTCGGGGGCGGCGGGGAGAGGCACAGCTACGCAAACGGCCTGCTGACATTGCCGGGGATGTGCGCGATGTATTTTTCGGTGAACGGATAGCGAAGGAAAAGGTTCCTCGGCGCGCCGTTCCCTACGGGTGCCGTGCGATATTTCGAAAGGATGTGTCCCCCCTATGACCCGTCAGACCATGAAACGCCGTCTCCTCGAGGCAGCCGCGGCCAAGGGCCGCGGGGTATTGCCGTCCGCCCTGTTCGCGGCGGCGGAGTGCGCCCCCCTCTCCAAGACGGGGGGCCTGGCCGACGTGGCGGGGGCCCTGCCTGCCGCGCTGATCGATCTGGGCTTTGACTGCCGCGTCATCACCCCCTTTCACCGGGCGGCAAAGGAGAAATACGGCGCCCGAACCGAACACGTCTGCGATTTTAATATCGGTCTCGGCTGGCGCAGCCAGTACGTGGGGATCGAAAAACTCGCCCTCGGCAAGACGGCGATCTATCTGGTGGACAACGAATACTACTTTGGCTCCTCCATCTATTGGGGCGGCGCGGACGAGGGGGAGCAGTACGCCTTCTTCCAGCGGGCGGTGCTGGAGGCCATGCCCCGCATGGGCTTTATCCCGGACATTCTGCACTGCAACGACTGGCATACGGCCCTCATGCCCATGCTCATCAAGGCACAGTACTATGGTACGCCCCTTGGAAACGTCAAGACGCTGCTCACCATCCACAACCTGCATTTCCAGGGGAAATTTGATTTTCAATACATCCAGGGCCTTCTGGGCCTGGACGGCGGGCTCTATTCCCCCCGCTTTATGGAGGCCTTCGGCTGCGCCAACTTCCTGAAATCCGGCTGCGTCTTTGCCGACGGCTTGAGCACCGTTTCTCCCACCTATGCCAGGGAGATTCAGACGCCGGAGCTGGGCGAGGGATTGGAGGGCATCTTCCACGAGCGGCAGGAGGGGTTAAAAGGCATCCTCAACGGCATCGACAAGAGGCATTTTAACCCGAAGACGGACAGCCGCATCCCCGCCCGTTTCAGCGCCGCCGATCTGAGCGGGAAGGCCCTCTGCAAAACGGCGCTGCTGGAGGAGCTGGGCCTTGAGCCCGGATTTGCATTGGGTTCAGACCCAGGCGCAGAATCGAACCGCGCAGCGCCGGTCATCGGCATGGTGAGCCGGATCACGGCGCAAAAGGGGTTTGATCTCGTCCTCGCGGCGCTCCCTGGCCTCATAGACCTGGGGTACCGCGTGGCCCTGCTGGGGGCGGGCGATCCGGAGCTGGAGAACGCCATGCGGGCCGCGGAAGCGAAGTACAAGGGCCATGTCTGCGCCTACATCGGCTATAACGAGGGCCTGGCCAACCGCATCTACGCCGGGTCGGATTTCTTCCTCATGCCCTCCCGCTTTGAGCCTTGCGGCATCTCCCAGATGCTGGCCATGCGCTACGGAACGTTACCCATTGTCCGGGAGACCGGCGGGTTGGTTGACACCGTAACCCCGTATAACCAATTTACCGGCGAGGGTACGGGCTTCAGTTTTGCCGGGGCCGACGCGGACGAACTCTACAGCGCCTGCGCCCGCGCCGCCGCTGTGTATGCGGAGAAAGAGGTCATGGAGAAGCTGATCCAAAACGCGATGGCGATGGATTTCGGGTTTACGGGCCCGGCCTACGAGTACGGGATGGAGTATATTGAGATTTTGTAGGGAACGCATGGATGCGTTTCCGCGAGCCAAAAACCGTCTATGATGTGACATTGCTGGCGTGGCCAACGTCTTGGAACGGATCAATCCGTTCCCTACATGTGTCCCAGCAGTTCCGCCGCCAGAATAGCGCCGCATTTTAGACCGATCTCCATGGAGACATCCTCCGTAACGGCCGCATAATGTTGAACTTCGTCTGTAATTTTTTCGTATTCTTCCGTCTCGGGGAACTTCTGCTTTAATATCGCCGTCACCGGTTCCCACGCCTCCTGGAGCCGCTGTTTGTAATCGCGCGGGCTGACTTCCACGCACTCCACGCCGTGCAGCAGAAATTCCCGGAGTTGTTGCATGTCTAGTCTGGTAAAAATTTCGTCGATGTAGCTCATACATTTACCCTTTCAAATTTGACTTTTCCCCCTGCGCAGTGTAAGATGGGGAAGATGATGATATTATACTGCAGAATAATTCTGTAGTCAAGTTGAATAGTGCAGAATAATTCCATAATGTTTGAGGTTGATTTTTGTGAATTTTTCACAAGTGCTTGATAAGATTATGACAGACAGAAATATTTCTGCTTATCGGATTAATAAGGATATTGGAATGTCAAATCGGCTGATTGGGTATTACCGAAATGGCGAAATGGAGCCATCGGCGTCAAAACTCATCAAACTCGCCGACTACTTCGACGTGTCTGTGGACTACTTGCTGGGTCGGACGGAAAAGCCGGAGGTGAATCGGTAAAGGTCAAGGGCTTGACAAGGGCGTTTGGATAGACCACCTCCCCCCTTCGGGGTACTCCTCCTTGGGAGGAGAATTTTTGGGAGTGCGGTTGGCGGGACTGGAGTTTTTACTGAGGAGGGGAAGATGGGCAACAGCTTAAAATATTACGAATTACCCTATAATCCGCTTCTGCAAGAACGAGCCAGAGAACTCCGCAAGGCGGGAAATCTCAGTGAGGCCGTACTTTGGAAGAGGCTGAAGAAGAAGCAACTAAATGGCCATGATTTTGACAGGCAAAAGATCATTGGTAATTTCATAGTTGATTTTTACTGTTCAAAATGTGGCGTAGTCGTTGAAATAGACGGAAGTTCCCATGATAATAAAAGGGAATATGACGATGAGCGTAACGCCTTTTTAGAGGGTCTGGGATTGACTGTAATCCATGTCACTGCGCGTGATGTGTTAAATAACTTGGATGGCGTGATAAAGTTTCTTTTTAACCATCCCGCTTTGCGCTAGAGAATGATTTTGCACTGCCCTTCAAAAAATTCTCCTCCCAAGGAGGAGTACCCCGAAGGGGGGAGGTGGTCTATTTCAAAGCCCCTGTCAAGCCTTTGACCTAACATATTTTAAACGGAGGAATAGCAATGGATCATCTTGGCACTCATCCTGTCGCAGAAGCAACCGAATATGAGAAAAACCAAAACAGCCAAGGATTTGATAGAGCGATATGACCACCATCACCCACAACCCAACCCTTTACACCCACCGCTGCCCGCTCGGCGCGGCAAAATGCGGGGAGACGGTGCGCCTCTCCCTCGAAGCCCCGGAGGGGACTTCTGGAGACCTAGTGCTCTACACCACGGGGCAGACGGATCGATTCCCCCTCTTCCGGGAGGGGAAGCTTTTGAGCGCCTACTTCGCCGCCCCCGACATCCCCCATGTCTACTACTACCATTTTCTTCTCCACACGCGGGAGGGGGATCTCTTCTGCGGCGCGGCGGAGAGCGGCCTTTCGAGCAAGTGCTTCTCCGCCTGGCCGTCCGGGTTTCAGCTGACGGTTTACGCCGCGGATTTTGAGGTTCCGGCCTGGTTTCAGAGCGGCGTGATGTATCAGATTTTCCCTGACCGCTTTGCCCGGTCGGAGGACGACACGGCCAAGTGGGGCGTTGACGCCCATCGCGCTCTGGGCCGGAACATCGCGGTGCACGAGAGCTGGGACGAGCCCGTCAAGTGGCGGGGAAAGGACGGCAAGGCCTACGCGCCGGACGACTACTACTGCGGCACCCTGGAGGGGATCCGGCAAAAACTGCCCTACATGAATTCCCTGGGGATCACGGTGCTCTATTTAAATCCCATCTTCGAGGCGGACTCCAACCACCGCTACAACACAGCGGACTACCTGAAAATTGATCCGATTCTGGGCGACCTCGCGGAATTTGACAGCCTCTGTTCCGAGGCCAGGGAATACGGCGTCCGCGTCATGCTGGACGGTGTGTTTTCCCACACGGGCTCGGACAGCGTCTATTTCAATAAGGAGCGGCGCTATACGGGGCCGGGGGCCTATCAGGGGGAAGACTCCTCCTACTATCCCTGGTACGACTTCCAAAACTTCCCCGACAAATACCGCTGTTGGTGGGGGTTTCCGACGCTGCCGGAGGTAAAAGAGGAGAACCCGGACTGGCAGGCCTTCATCTACGGCGGGGAGGACAGCGTTGTCCGGCGCTGGCTGAGGCTCGGCGCCTCCGCCTGGCGGCTGGACGTGGCCGACGAGCTCCCGGATGACTGCCTGCGCGGTATTTACGCCAGCGCGAAGGCCGAAGACCCTGACAGCGTCGTCCTGGGCGAGGTCTGGGACGACCCCACCACAAAAGTCAGCTACGGCAAGCTCCGGGAGTACGCCCTGGGCGGCGCGCTGGATTCGGTGATGAACTACCCCCTGCGTACGGCGATCCTGGATTTCGCCTGCGCCCGCAGTGACGCCTTTGCCCTCGCGGACTTTCTCCTCAAGCAGAAGATTCATTACCCTCAGCCCATGTACAGGGCGCTCATGAACCTGCTCTCCTCCCACGATGTACCCAGGGTACGCACAGCCCTGGGCGCCGACGTGGAGAACCTAAACGGCGACCGGGCCGCCCAGTCGGGTTTACGCCTGACTGCAGAAGAGGACGCGCGGGCTGCTCAGCTGCAGGCGGTCTGCGCCGCGCTGCTCTATGCCCTGCCGGGCATCCCCTGCCTCTACTATGGGGATGAGCTGGGGATGCAGGGGGCCTTTGACCCCTTCAACCGCGCCCCCTTTGCCCCGGACGGCGTGGACTTGACGGGTGTCTATGTAAAATTGGGGGAAAACCGCAGCACGCTGGAGCCTCTGAAGACCGGCGACGCCGGTTTCTTTGCCCCGGACGGGGATACGCTGTGCATCCTGCGCGTCCGCGGCGGAGAGGCGGTGCTGACCGTCGGCAGCCGGGTTTTTTCTGGCGCGCGGGAGATTGCGCTGAAGCTGGACGCGTTTCAGGGTCTGACGCAGGAGGGCGCGGCAGCGGTGCGGGGGCGAAGCGTCACGGTTGCGCTGCCGGCAGCGGGCTGGATACAGGGGAAAGTGTAGGGAAGATTGACAAAATTTACCAAAACTTCGCCCTTGCAATCCCCACCAACATCTGGTATACTATTTCAGCATTACGCACGGATGGGGGACGACCTGCCCCGGTGGCCGATATTCGGCTTGGGCAGGGCGGCTGATCCCGCCGGAGGAAAAACTTTATTAGGAGGCACAAAAAAGTATGGCAGTCGTATCAATGAAACAGCTCCTGGAGGCCGGCGTGCACTTCGGCCACCAGACCCGCAGATGGAACCCCAAGATGGCGGAGTACATCTACATGGAGCGCAACGGGATCTA
>WQUU01000050.1 GCA_009781925.1 Bacillota bacterium
CAGTATAAGGATGATATAGCCCGCATGATACTGCTGGATTTTATTACGCGGCAGGATGACCGACACCTCTCTAACATCGCGATTAAAATGAGTGGTGTTGAATCATTCTACCCGCTCTTTGACAACGGACGCAGCCTGTTTTACGAGGACACGGAGGAGATGGTACGGCAAGCCGCCGCCGGCCCGGAGACGCACGCCACAACGTTCGGCTACTCCGGCACTTACTGGGACTACGTACGCGAGATTGCCGCCGAGCGCGGTGGGTTGCGAGGGTTCCTGAATCTCGATATCTGCGAATCAGATGTTTCCGCCATTCTGAAAGAGGCCGGATTCACAGGCTATCGGTTTGACGGCGCGCTTGCGTGGATTATGAAGACGGTCAATATGGTCTTGGATTTACAGTAATCGTCATATAAAAATAATGGATCGGACGTCTCTTCGCTTTGAAAAAACGTCCGGCTCGGTAAAAATATCTTGACAAAACCGCAATTGCGGTTTATAATGCCTCCAAATTGAATACCACTCAAACCGTTGAGGCAGGGATAAAAACGGCAGATGCGCGGTACAGAGAGTCCGGGGTGCTGAGAACCGGATCGAGATGCGGGCTGTTAAATGGGCTGCTGAGGGCATGGGTCAAAAGCGTCTTTCAGCCGCTGAGTATCCCGTGACGTGGGGCATACGTCAGTTGCCGGGGGTATGTTTGTATCCCACTAAGTGCGCGATCTTATCGCGAATCAAGGTGGCACCGCGGATCAGTTTATCCGTCCTTGGCAAAGAATTACCTTTGCCAAGGATTTTTTGTTTTGGAGGTTTTGTCATGGTAGTTAGGCCAACACTGGCGGAGTCGCGGCGGATCGATAACCGCCGATACGACCTGATCCCGCTCAGCGCCGAGCTGTACGCCGACGCGGTCACGCCCATTGAGGTTCTGCGGATCTTAAAAGGCGTCAGCGGCCACTGCTTCATCCTGGAGAGCGCCGAGGAGGTGAAGCGCTGGGGCAGATATACCATTTTGGGCTTTGACCCCAAGCTGGAGATCACCTGCTTGGACTTTGATGACCCCAACGGGCGTATCCAGGCGGTTTTGGACGCGCACAAGAGCGTGAAGTTTGACTGGCTGCCGCCCTTCACCGGCGGCCTCGTGGGCTACTTTGCTTACGATTACGCGAAATATACCGAGCCGTCGCTCAAATCGGACATCAAAGACGCGGAGCGTTTCAATGACGTGGATCTCATGTTGTTTGACAAGGTCATCATCTTTGATCACTACCGCCAAAAAATCGTCCTGATCGTCAACATCGACGCCGAGCGTTTAGAGACCTCCTACGGCGAAGGGGTCGCCCAACTGGAGGCCCTGAGAAACCTTATCAGCGGCGGAAAGCCCGCGCCCACGGTTCCGCCGCGGATCAAATCCGAGTTCAGGGCGCTGTTTACCCAAGACGCGTACTGCCGGATGGTGGAGAGGGCGAAGGGCTATATCAGGGAGGGCGATATTTTTCAGGTCATATTGTCAAACCGCCTGGAGGCGGATTTTGAGGGCAGCCTTTTCGACGCCTATCGCGTATTACGGACACTGAACCCTTCGCCCTACATGTTCTACTTCAGCGGGAGCGATCTCGAGATCGCGGGGGCCTCGCCGGAGACCCTTGTGAAGCTGGAAGACGGCAAACTCTTCACCTTCCCCCTGGCGGGAACCCGCCCAAGAGGAACTGACGACGCGCAGGACGCCGCCTTCGAGAGAGAGCTGCTGGCGGATGAAAAAGAACTGGCCGAACACAATATGCTGGTGGATCTGGGGCGCAACGATCTGGGGAAAATCAGCAAGTTTGGGACGGTCACGGTGGAGAATTATATGTCGATCCTGCGCTTTTCCCACGTCATGCACATCGGCTCCACGGTGAGCGGCGAGATTCGGGAGGGGAAGACCGGCCTGGACGCCATCAACGCCGTGCTGCCCGCCGGGACGCTGTCCGGCGCGCCAAAAATCCGCGCCATGCAGATCATCGGCGAGCTGGAGCAAAACAGGCGCGGCATCTACGGCGGCGCCATCGGATATCTGGACTTTGCGGGCAACATGGACACCTGCATCGCCATCCGGATCGCCTATCAGCGGGGCGGCAAGCTGTTTGTCCGCTCCGGCGCGGGCATCGTGGCGGACAGCGACCCGGAATCGGAGTACCGGGAGTGCCTGAACAAGTCCATGGCGGTGCTCCGCGCGCTGGAACAGTCCGCGGGAGGGCTGGACGGATGATACTGCTGATTGACAACTATGACAGTTTTTCCTATAATCTATATCAGCTGCTCGGCTCCGTGGATCCCGAGATCAGGGTCGCGCGCAATGACGCCATCGGCCTGAACGACATTGAGAAGCTCGCGCCCGGCTGTGTGGTGCTCTCCCCCGGCCCGGGCAGACCGGGGCAGGCCGGTATCTGCGTGGAGCTAGTCAGACGGTTCTATCGGGAGCTGCCGATCCTGGGGGTCTGCCTCGGCCACCAGGCGATCTATGAGGCCTTCGGCGGTACGGTGTCCTACGCGATGAGGCTCATGCACGGGAAGGCGTCGGAGGTGA
>WQUU01000051.1 GCA_009781925.1 Bacillota bacterium
AAAATACCTCTACCTGCCGGAGGAGCACAACGATTTCATCTTCTCCGTGATTTCGGAGGAGCTGGGCTTTATCGGGGCGATCCTCATCCTGGCGCTGTTCGCCGTGCTCATCGTCCGGGGCTATTACATCGCCATGCACGCCAGAGACCGCTTCAGCTTTTTGGTCTGCACGGGGATTGTCACGCTCTTTGCCCTCCAGGTGATCCTAAACGTCGCCGTCGTGACGAACCTGCTGCCCGCCACCGGCATCTCCCTTCCGTTTTTCAGCTATGGAGGCACGGCGCTGCTGATTCAGATGGCGGAGATCGGGATTATCCTGAGCATGTCGCGGGACATCCCGGCAAAAAAAGAACTATTGGGGAAATAAATATAATTATCGTCATTGCGAGGCGGCCGTCCTTGCCGCCGTGGCAATCCAGAAAGATTCTTCGCTGTGCTCAGAATGACAAGGCCTGGATTGCTTCGCTTCGCTCGCGATGACGGACAGTGAGGTTTTTATGCGATTTTTATTCACCTGCGGCGGAACCGCGGGGCATATCAATCCCGCGCTGAGTGTCGCGGGCAAACTGCGCGAACTGCTGCCGGATGCGGAATTACTCTTCGTCGGCGCCGAGGGGCAAATGGAGACGGAGCTCATCCCGCGTGAGGGCTACGCGCTGAAAACCGTAAAAATTACAAACCTGCGCAGAGGCTTCTCCCTGGATATGGTCAAGCACAACGCCGCCACGCTGAAAAATGTCGTGGCCGCCACCTCCGCCGCCAGGAAGATCATCCGCGCATTCAAGCCGGACGCGGTTTTGGGTACCGGGGGCTATGTCTGTTACCCGGTGCTGCGCGCCGCTCATCAACTCAAAGTGCCCACGGCGCTGCACGAGTCCAACGCCGTGCCGGGCCTGACCACAAAACTCCTGGCGGGGCTTGTGGACAAGATCCTGGTGGGTTTTCCGGAGAGCCGGGAACTCTACCGCGACGCTTTAAAGGTGGAGGTCACAGGCACGCCGGTGCGCGGTGATTTCAGCCGGGTCAGCCAAAAGCAGGCCAAAATGGAGCTGGGGCTGCCGCTCGATAAACCCTTTGTGCTCTCCTACTGGGGCTCTCTGGGCGCGGGTTTTATCAACGACCTGATGGTGGAACTCATCGAGCGCAGCCTGCACAAGCCATTTTTCTCCCTCATGCATGCCACCGGTAAGCGGTATTTTCTCAAAGTCTGGGAGAGCCTGCGCAAAGACGGCGCCGTGGATCTGGAGCTGCGCGATATCTTTGTGAAGGAATATATCTACGACATGCCGCGCGCCATGGCCGCGGCAGACCTGGTGCTCTGCCGCGCCGGGGCTTCGACCCTCAGCGAGCTGGCCGTTTTGGGAAAGCCCGCGATTCTGATCCCCTCGCCGAACGTCACAAACAACCACCAGGAGAAAAACGCCTTGGTGCTGGAGCAGGCCGGCGCGGCCAAACTCCTGCGCGAGGAGGGCCTGACGGTGGAGGCCCTGCTGGCCGCCGTCTATGAGACGATTCAGGACAAGGAGCAGCTCGCCTGCATGTCCGAGGAGATGAAAAAAACCGGGAATCCCGAGGCCACAAACCGGATCGCGGAAATTGTGTTGGATCTGGCGTCCCGCCCGCGATTGTGACAGCCCTTGACCGTCATTGCGAGCGCAGCGAAGCAATCCAGAGCCCTTGCCTCGCGAAATAATGGGCAAAAAGGATGGAAAATGATTTAATTGAAGGGCCTGGATTGCCGCGTCGCGTTGCTCCTGCCTGGTCAGCGCCATCAGTCTCGACCGCTTGCTATTACTTTAATTGTTACCTGTTCATTGTTAACTGTTAACTGCCCTTCCGCATAGTATAATGCGAAACTGACTGTGCGGAGGCTTGGCGATGGCTATTTGGCGGATTCAGGGGGGAAGCCCTCTTTCAGGCAGTGTGCGAATTCATGGGGCGAAGAACGCGGTGCTGCCCATCATGGCGGCGTCCATCCTCTATGGCTGTGAAGTTGAGCTGCTCAATGTCCCAAAACTCCGGGACGTGGACGCCTCCGTCGCCATCCTCCGGCGCTTGGGCTGCGCGGTGGAGCGGGAGGGGGACGCAGTCAACATCGACTCCCAAAAACTCTGCCGCAGTCACATCCCCCACGAGCTCATGCGGGAGATGCGCTCCTCCGTCATCTTTCTGGGCGCGATTCTGGCCCGTTGCGGAACGGCGACTCTCTCCGCCCCCGGCGGCTGTGAGCTCGGCCCCCGGCCCATTGACCTGCATCTGGACGCCCTGCGGGCGCTGGGCGCGGACATCCGGGAGGAGGCCGGCAACATCAGCTGTCAGGCGGAGACGCTCAAAGGCGCATACATAAATCTCAAAAATCCCAGCGTCGGCGCCACGGAAAACGCCATGATCGCGGCCTGTGCGGCGAAAGGGGAGACCGTAGTCACCAACGCCGCCCGGGAGCCAGAGATCGTGGATCTCCAAGGTTTTTTGAACGCTATGGGAGCCCATGTCACCGGTGCGGGGACGCCCTGCATCCGTATCTGCGGCCTGGAGCCTAGGGCGCGGGTGGGCTACCGCGTCATGC
>WQUU01000052.1 GCA_009781925.1 Bacillota bacterium
CAAAGGCACCCCCTCCGAGATTCAAAACAACCCTGAGGTGATTGAAGCTTACCTCGGGAAGCGGAAGAAGGAGGGCTAATATGCTATTGCAAGTGCACGACATCAACGTCTATTATGGCGCGATTCACGCCATCAAGGGCGTGTCCCTGGACGTGGACGAGGGAGAGGTCGTCACCCTTATCGGGGCCAACGGCGCGGGAAAAAGTACCGTTTTAAAGACGATCTCCGGTCTGCTGCACTCCAGAACCGGGGACATCAGCTTCATGGGCGAGCGGATTAACGCCGTACCCCCTCACAAGATTGTGGAGCGGGGCCTAGCCCACGTGCCGGAGGGCCGCCGGGTGTTTTTGCAGATGACGGTGCAGGAAAACCTGGAGATGGGGGCCTATGTCCAGTCCGGGCCCCTGGGCGACGCGCTGGAGCGGGTCTTTGGGCACTTCCCCCGCCTCAAGGAACGCAGAAAACAGGTCGCCGGCACACTCTCCGGCGGCGAACAGCAGATGCTGGCCATGGGCCGCGCGCTGATGAGCCGTCCGAAGCTTCTCATGTTGGACGAGCCAAGCATGGGTCTCTCTCCCATCCTGGTGGATCAGATCTTTGAGATTATCGCGGATCTGCACAAAGAGGGCGCGACAATTCTGCTCGTGGAGCAGAACGCCCAGATGGCGCTGACCGTCGCCAGCCGTGCCTATGTCCTTGAAACCGGCGTCATCGTCATCGAAGGCACCGGCGAGGAACTGTCGCAGAGCGACGCGATCCGCAAAGCTTATCTGGGCGGATAAAGGGCAGCAAAATAGCAGGAACGATGGCAGACAACCGTTCGTGGGTTGAATTCCACTTGCCCCGCCGCCCGAAGAATCCCCGAGTTTTGAACACACAGTTCAAAACTCGGGGATTCTTTGCTGCTTGAGGCTGCTGCAATCCGGCGTTGTGTTTACCTCTTCGCTGTGTTAAAATATAAAGAAGGAAAACGAACAAAACAACCCACAAAGGCACACGGAGGGGATATGATAGCACTTTTTAAGTTCAATTACAGCCGGCCAGGGCCGGGGGTCGATAAGGATGAACCCCGGAAAAAAGGTGTCCGGCGTTTTGCAGAGGTACTGTTAAGAGACTTTGGGGCCTTTGTCAGGCTAAATCTGATTTTTTGCGTCTGCGCGCTTCCGTCCGCGGCGCTGTTCACGCTCGGTTTGCTTGGTTTTTATAGCAGCATAATGCTTCCTCTGTCCTTAGTCGCGTCTGTCCCGATCGGCGGGGCTATGAGCGCGTGCATGTTCTTTGTCACAAAGAGACTTCGCGACGACCCGGGCTACGTCTGGGATGAGTTTAAACGCAAATTTGCGGAGACCTTTAAACGGGCGATGATCCCCGGAATGTTGTGTACCGTGTTTGTCTACGGGCAAATATACTTCTGGAGCCTTGTGCTTCTGGGCGGCGTTGTGGTTGGGTTAGCCGGGCTTCTCGCGGGGGCTATCTCTCTTCTGATTTTCGGGATGATCGCGCCGTATTTCTACCTTCAAATCGCGTATATTGACCTTCCGGCTTTTCAAATTTTCAAAAACAGCGTGCTGATTTCGTTGTCTCACGCCCCGCGCAGTCTCATGGGCTCACTGATGGGCGGGCTCATCTGGATTGGGTTTGTCCTCTATCTCCCGGTTTCGCTGGTGGCCGCGCCGCTCATTTTGCTGTTTGGATTCTCCTTATCCTGGCTGCTGACGCTGATGTGGGTATGGCCGCCCGTAGACAAACAATTTGCCATTGAAGAGACCTTGCGCAAGCGTTACGCCGAAGAGTTGGAAGAACACAGACAGTGGACATAATAAAAGGTAATAAGGGATGTGGCAAAGCGGGCCGTCGAGGGCGCCGCCCCCTACATAATGTGGCAGTATTTTAATTAATGCCATACATGTTGTAGGAGGCGGCCTCCGGACGCCCCGTTTTTCTTGTCATACGCTTTGCGGGTCAATTGGTATTTCTGCAAACACAAAAACGAATGTTTTTCTTGTTTTGCCTCTTGACAAGATCCGCATCTTATGGTTTAATGGTATCGGTTGCATAATAAATATCAATTTAGATTGAACAAATATTTAATTACAATAGAATAGAGTTGGGATCGATTGCAATGATTTTGATAAAAATTCCATAGCATCTTGACTTTTAAAGAAAGATACCGCATACTGGCCTCAAATGGGAACGATTGCATTAAGGGGGTACAGTATGCCAACCATCAAAGAAATTGCCCAAAAAGCCGGTGTCGCCACTTCTACGGTATCGCGAGTGCTCAACAACAGTACGCTTATCTCGGAAGAGACCCGGGAGCGCGTCTTGCGCGTTATGCGTGAGCAAAACTATATTCCGAACAGTATGGCGCGCGGTCTGTCCAGCCAGCGCACTTATGCGGTGGCGCTGCTGGTCAATATTGAGGACAGTCAGGCGTTCAACAATCCGTTTTTTTATGAGATCATGCACGGCATTGAGACAGTGGTCTATCAGCATGAACTTTCACTCGTCATTGCCAACCAGCAAAAATCGGGTGATGACCGGCTTGATTGGCTGATACAG
>WQUU01000053.1 GCA_009781925.1 Bacillota bacterium
AGGCCGTCCCCGGCTATGTCCCGGTGAAAAGCGTCGTGGCCAAGCTCATGGGCGATGACCATCGACTCCATGTGGTCGTCCAAACGGTCGTTGAGGAAAATGAACCGGTGCTTCCACTTGTACGTGTACATACCGAGCAAATCCTCGAAGTCGTTCCTGTAGAGGATGTCAATGCCCAGGTCGCGGGCTATCCTTTTAGGGCTGCGCGTTCCCGACAGACGGACAACCCTCTCCGCCGCCTTATATATCCCGTATGAATTGATCGTATATAACACCTCCCCGCGTTGACGGGCTTGAACGAATTAGTGGTTGTATCGTCAAGCCCTTATTTCGCGGCAGCCTTGTATTTTTTCGGCGTGTACTTCTCGATGTTATCCTCTTTGGCCATCCAGTACGCCTCTTGCAGCGCCCTCATCACGGCGTCTTTATCATTATCGGACAGGTCGCCGCCGGCGAACAGCCCCTGCGCGGATTCAATCAGGATTTGAGCCTGCTTCGCGCCTCTGCTCCCGTAGAGTTCGCTCGCGTTCGCTATGAACTCCTCGTCCTCTGTCAGCAGATAATTCACGTCCAGCTTGAGCGCGTCGGCCAGCTTCTTGTAAGCGTCCCGCGTGCGCGGATAGGTCTTTCCGATTTCGTAGTTATTGACAGCCTTTCTGGACAGGCCGATGAGCTTTGCCAGTTCTTCCTGCGTAAGCCCCGCCTTTTTCCTCGCGTTGCTCAATTTCTCGGCAAATTTCACGTTTCCGACACCCCTTTGAAAAAAGGTTACTTAAAATTCTCATTTACCTATTGACAAGAGAATCTTGAAGGGATATAATAGGGCATGAGAAATTTAAGTTCCCTTTTATGATACCCTTAAAAGTCCGCGTTGTCAATAGGTAAATTGAAAAAACGCGAAATTATTCAGAGATGGAGGCGAGTTTTACGGAAAGGACGGTTTTGCATTGTGACCTGAACGGGTTCTACGCATCCGTGGAGTGCTTCTGCAACCCGGACATACGCGACAAGCCCGTTATCGTCGGCGGCGACGTGGAACTGCGCCACGGGATTGTGCTGGCGAAGAACGAGATAGCCAAAAAGTACGGCATTGTCACGGGCGAGGCTGTCTGGCAGGCGAAAAACAAATGTCCCGGACTCATATCTGTCCCTCCCGATTTTGAGAAATACCTCAAATTCTCCAGGCTGGCGCGGGAGATATATAACCGCTATACCGACCTGGTGGAGCCGTTCGGAATAGACGAATGCTGGCTGGACGTGACGGGAAGCACGGGGTTATTCGGAGACGGGACGGCTATCGCCAATGAGATACGTGACACGATACGGCGGGAGATGGGCATTACCGCCTCAGCAGGGGTCAGCTTCAACAAGATATTCGCCAAGCTCGGCAGCGATATGAAAAAACCCGACGCGACCACCGTCATCACGAGGGACAACTATCAGGATAAAGTCTGGCGGCTCCCGGCCTCCGACCTGCTCTATGTGGGCGGCGCCACGACAAAGAAGCTGGCGCGGATGGGCGTCAACACCATCGGGGAACTGGCGAGGACGGACTTGAAGCTGCTCACTAACCATCTGGGCGTATGGGGCGCCGTCCTCTCCCGTTTCGCCAACGGGCAGGACAACAGCTCCGTGGCTCAAAAGGGCGACGAGGCGATCATCAAGAGCGTCGGCAACTCCACCACGCTGCCGCGCGACGTGTCCACGCCGGAGGAAGTCAAGAAGGTGTTCTACATGCTGGCCGAAAGCGTGGCGTCGCGGCTCCGCGAGCATGGCCTGAAAGCGACCACCGTGCAGATTTACGTCCGGGACAACGAACTATTTTCCTGTGAGCGCCAGGCCGGATTGAGTTATCCTACGTTTCTGAGCGGGGAGATCGCGGAAAAAGCGGTGGAGATTTTCGCCAAGAAATATGTCCTGCGGAAACCCCTGCGGAGCCTGGGCGTCCGTGGCTGCAATCTGGTTCCCAAAGACCATACCGTGCAGTTGGACTTCTTTACGGACTTCAACCGCCGCGAAAAGATGGAGCATTTGGAGTATGAGATTGACAATATTCGGCGGCGGTTCGGGTATCACGTCATCCAGAGGGGGATTATCTTTGAGGATCACAAACTCACGGGCATCAATCCCAAAGACCACACCATCCATCCGCTGAACTATTTTGACGGAGACATATCCACGGACTACACGCTGAAACACTCGGCTTGAGTTTATTACGGTAAGGTGATAAAAAAGTATGGGAAGAAAAGTTGAAATATGCGTACTCGCCTTGTACGTCGCGGATTCCGAGGGGCTTTCGTTTATGAAAGTGCCGGTCAGCAAGGCGCTGGCGGCCAGATACCCCGTCGTGCCTTTGCGCCTGTGTACGCGGGCCGGGGATGTAATCATAATCGACAGCGTGAGAGATGTCAGCCGCGTGGCCTCGTTGAAGGCCGGGGGCCTGGGCGACCGCTATACCTGCCTTGCGACGCTCGGCGACCGCCAGCGTGAGATATATGTATACAAGGACGAAGATAAATGGTTTTTGGAGGAGGAGTTCTGATGTGCGGAAGGTT
>WQUU01000054.1 GCA_009781925.1 Bacillota bacterium
TTCTGCTGTTCCCCGCTATGCAGCCGGCGACAGTGACGGCGATCTCCATGACCACCGTGTTTTTTAACTCCGCGTCGGGCTCCGTTGCCTACGCCCGGATGCGGCGCGTGGATTTCAAAACCGGCGCCCTCTTCGCCCTCGTCATGCTGCCGGGAAGCGTTGTCGGCACACTCCTGACCGAAAAAATCCCGCGAGACATGTTCAACATGATTTTTGGCGTCTGTATGGTGCTTTTCGCGGCGGTCATCGTGGTCAAAAGCCGGATCGGAGACCGCAGCGCGCCCTATGGCGCGCCCGGAAAATTCCGCGCCCGGCGCATCTTTACCGATAAAGACGGGAGACAGACGGCTTTTTCCTTCAACCTGCTCGCCGGTATGACGGTCAGCCTCTTTGTCGGCTTCTTGTCGGGTTTTCTCGGCATCGGGGGCGGCATTATCCATGTTCCGGTGCTGGTCTTTTTGGGCTTTCCCGCCCATTTTGCCACGGCCACCTCACACTTTGTACTGGCCGGTTCCTCTCTGATCAGTCTGATTATCCATTTGGCAAGCGGCGCGCTAAGAAGCGATTATGTTCTGGCTTTCAGCCTCGCGGGCGGCGCCGTTGTCGGCGCGCAGCTCGGCGCGCGATTTTCCAAAAAGGTCAAGGGCTCGGTTCTCATGTTCCTCCTGGCCGTGGCGCTGGTCATGGCGGGCGTCAGAATTTTTCTCTCCGGTATGGGCTTATTTTAAAAATTCTCCGGCAGGGAATCCACAAAAGCGCGCATCTCCTCCCGGGAGCGGATGCTGTGCGTGTGGTCGATCACCCGCTGCCGCGCCTCGGCGGAGAGGGTTGCGAAATAGTCCGCCGCGTTTTTGTTCTGCATGAGCGCCATGCCCAGCCCGATCGGAATCTCGGACAAACTCGGATATTCGTTCATCAGAATCACCTCCCGCCTATTATCTGGCAGGAGGTGAATTTTTATACATTTGCTTGGGTGAATTTCCCCTGAGATTTCCTCGAATTTGCAATTTTTCTATTGACGGCTTGCAAAGAATGACATACAATAATGAGAATAACCTCGGCGGAAAGGGGATAGAACGCCGTGTTTATCCGGCACAGCCTCAAAAACATGCTGCGCTCCTGGCCGAAGTCGCTGCTCTTTTTTGTGCTGCTCGGGGCGCTCTGCGTACTGCTCTGCATCGGCGTGAGCCTGACGGCGGCGGTACTCGGGTTCCTGCGCGAATGCGACCAGACCTACACCACGGTCGCCGTGTTCGAGTACATGGGGGCCAACTACCCGGACGAGACGACGTTAGACCCGGGCATTGCCCAGACGGACGCCTCTTTCGCCTTCTCGTCAATCGCGAAGAATCCCGCCGTACTGAACTGGGATCCGTGCGCCATCGCCCTCGGCAGCATCGCCGGAAAAACGGCCAACGCCGCTGTGCCGCCCTACAAGAACGATGTTGTATATCTCATCCAGGCCGGCGCTTACAGCGAGCAGGAGGCCTGTTACAAGTTTACGCTCGAAAAAGACCTCCTCGACCCGGGCGCCAAGGCCGTCAGCGGTTACCTGAACACCAACGGGGCGCCTGTGGAGCAGGGGCATTTTTATCTGCTTCATGGCCTGCGTGTCATGGGAAACACCAGCTATAACTACGTCCAGGTTACGCCTTTTGTGAACGCCACAGCCGCCGCTGCGGGCGTGGACGGCTCCGTCGGGAACATGATCGTGGACGTGACGGGGCCGGACGGCAAAGCCAGCATCCCGGCGGACAGCGTTTTTTATCAGATTGCCGACACGCTCAACGCCGTGAACCGCGGCGTCACCGTCTATGCCACCAATGATCTGGATGCGTTTTTACCCTTCCAGCAGGCGGATCTATCCGTTGCGTCGGGCCGGAGTTTTACGCCCGAGGAGTACGCGGACGGCGCGAAGGTCTGCCTGCTGCCGGAGCGGTTGGCGAATCTCATCGGCGCGAAGATCGGGGATCAAATTGATCTCTCCGTCGTCGTACAGGCCGGGGCCTCTCAGCGGGAGAGCTACTGGGCGGGGACAGGCTATACATATGAGCACAGCTACACTGTCGTGGGTATTTTCAGCCAGAACGACCTCTACCGGGACAGCGTGTTTATCCCAAAGTCCAACACGGTGGATTTGAGCCCGAACCAATATTCCTATACTTTGGGACAGGCGAAGCTCAAAAACGCGGAGGCCGAACAGTTTTACACCGACATGCAGCAGCGCCTGCCCTCCCGCGTGCGCGTGACGGTCTACGACCAGGGTTACGCCGCCGCCGCCGCGCCGCTGCGTGATGTGCTGCGCGTCGCCCTCATCGTCACGGCTGTCTGCGCCCTCACCACCCTAGCGATGCTGGCGCTGTTCGGTTTTCTCTTTGTGTACCGCCAGCGGGAGCTGTCCAGAACCATGCGCCGCCTGGGTGTGACAAACGGGGGGATTTTCAGTTATTTTCTCGTGGGTTCGGGCTGCATCGCCCTTTTGGCCTCGGCTGTCGGCGCTTTTGTGAGTCAAAAACTCTCCGGCGCCTTCATAGAACTCGTGCAGAAGACCATCGCCAACTACACCGCGGACAACCTGCTCTACTCCAACGCTAACCTGACCATCTCCAAGACTCTGGCCTTCGCGCCGAAAATTGAATTTTCCGTCTTTCTTCTGACGGCGCTGGCGGTATTCGTCTGCGCGGTGATCTCCTGCCTCGGCTTCACCGCCCTGAGTCTGCGTTCTCACAGACAGCGCCGAAAAATCGGTTCCCGCAAAGCGGAGACACGCTCCCGCGCCCTCAACGGCGGGGCGCTGAAATACGCCTGGCTGAGTGTGCGGCGCGGGGCCTCCCGCTCGGCGCTGCCGGTTATCCTCTGCGCGCTTAGCGCCGCGTTACTATTGCAGTTGACCTCCACAACCGTGTCTTATGAGAAGAGCTACAATCAGCTCACAGAGAATACCGACATCTCCGGCTATTTTACGGACAACAAGGGCCGCTGGCGAACGGGTCTGCTGCTGGGCGGGGATGTGGTGCATGACTTTGTGAACAACGCTCTCCTGTCTCAGGTCACAATTACAAAGACTATGCACTATGTCTACAACTATGATTTTCCCGATACCTGGACCTCCTTCTCCTATGAAACCTTTATGAATATGGTCGGCACCGGGCCGGGCTTTATCTATACAAATGATTTGGCTTCAGTCCAGGAGTTCTACGGCCTCTCACAGCTTCCAGTGACCTTTTTGGACGGCTACGGCCTCTCCACCTTCTCTCAGGTTGACCCGGCGGCGGAGCCGACCTGGGTGGCGATGGATGACACAACCGGAGCAGTGATAGATCCCAATCAGGCGCCGGATATAGCGGTCGATCCCGCGATTGTCTCCACCGCTTTTCTGGCGGAAAACAACCTCGCTCTGGGGGACACCGCCGATCTGGTCAGGGGAGACAGCGATTACGTATACGACGAGACGATCAAGATTGTCGGCAGCTATGTCAAGCAAGGCCAGGCGGATAACATCTACCTCCCGCTGGCGAACTACTACGTAAAAGACTTCCGAGCTGCGCACGGTGAGTTGTACCCGCACGGATATTATTACATCCCTGGTTCTTACATCTTTAATCCAAACTCCGACGTTGGCATACTGAAGGGGACAACCTATGACAGCCTCAGCTTTACGACGCAGGGCGCGGCAAACCTCAACGCGTTTAAAGATTACTTGGCGTCCCAGGGCTATTCTGAGGTCAACAAGATTCGCACGATTCGCAGCTTCATTGTCATCGAGGACAAGACCTTCCTGGCCACGCAGAGCGCCATGTCCCAGCGGCTGTGGTACATGCAAAATATTTTCCCGGTGTTATACGCCCTGCTCATCCTGCTCTCGGCGCTGATTCCCTTTATCCTGATCCAGATGCGCAAACGCGAGAGCGCGATCATGCGCGCGCAGGGCGCGTCCGGGGGGAGGGCCTTCCTCAGCGTATTTTTGGAGCAGCTATTGCTCAGCTTGCCCGGTGTTCTCATCGGCGCGGGCATCTGGCTGCTGATTTTCCGAACGGGCACGTCGTTGGGGCTTACGCTCGCCC
The DNA here is from genome assembly GCA_009781925.1 of Bacillota bacterium. GTDB lineage: Bacteria > Bacillota > Clostridia > Oscillospirales > Oscillospiraceae > WQUU01. The sequence continues at coordinate 4,065 of WQUU01000054.1, forward strand.
TGCTCTTTGCCCTGAGCTGGCTTGTGGGCGCGGCGTTTTCCGCGTTCCTGTTAAATCGAAGCTCCGTGCGAAAAATTCTAAAAGCAGAGGAATAGAGGATGGCGATTTTGGAGTTACGCGATGTCCGCTACAGCTACGGCGGGGGAGCGGAGGCAAAAAACGTGCTCCGGGGCGTGAACTGCGCCTTTGAGCGGGGTAAATTCTACGCGATCATCGGCAAGTCCGGCAGTGGCAAGAGTACGCTCCTGAGCCTCATGTCCGGCCTCGACCTGCCGGTACAGGGGGAAGTGCTTTTTGAGGGCACGCCCACCGCTGAGCTCAATCTCGACGAGTACCGCCGCAAGAGCGCGGCCGTGGTGTATCAGGATTTTTGCCTCTTCCCGCTGCTGACCGCGCTGGAGAATATCCTCTATCCCATGGAGCTCTGCCGCGTGGAGAAGAGCAAGGCCAAAGAGGACGCGCTGGCCCTCGCCGAGCTGGTATCCCTGCCGACAGCGTTATTGAATCGCTATCCGGGGAAAATCAGCGGCGGCGAGCAGCAGCGCGTGGCCATTGCGCGCGCCCTGGCCATGGATCGCCGCCTCATTTTGGCTGACGAACCCACCGGCAACCTGGACGGCGAGACCAGCAACACCATCATCGCGCTTTTAAAGCGCCTGGCCCGCGAGCAAGATCGCTGCGTGATCGTCGCCACCCACGACATCACGGTGATGAAGAACGCCGACGTGGTATATCTGATGACGGACGGCCTGTTGGAAGCGGCGGAGATATAGGGGGTGGTGGGCTGTGCGGATCACACTTTCTCCGCCAGATTGACCACCCACAACTTGTCGGACGGGGTAAAAGATGGTATAATTCACTCAGCGAGATGTGAAAAAAGTTTTCAGCGCTTGACAGAAAAATGGAGGCCATGATATTGGAGGAACAAAAGCAACAAGCTCTGTCCGTGCGATTCGACTCAAAAGTTTATGAAGCCATCCGCACTGCTCTTGCTGAGGCGCGAGAAAAGGCTGCTGCCGCGGTCAACACTGCTATGGTTGGCGTATATTGGGAAATTGGTCGGCAAATCACCGAGGCTGTAGGCAACCGCGCGGAATACGGGCGCGGTTTACTTGCATATTTGTCTGAGCGGCTGTTATCTGAGTTTGGTAAAGGTTTTACGGTCGCAAATTTGCGCAATATGAGGCAATTTTATCAAACATTTCCGAATCGCTACACGCTGCGTAGCGAATTGTCCTGGTCGCATTACCGCTTGCTCATGCGCGTGGAAGAGCCGAGCCGCCGCGAGTTTTATCTGACTGAGAGCGCGGATTCCGGCTGGACTTCGCGGCAGCTGGAGCGGCAGGTCAACTCGTTTTACTATGAACGTCTGCTTGCCACGCAAAAGGATAACCGTTCTGAAGTTGCGAGCGAGGTCTATAAGCTGGAACCGAAAAAGGATGCGGACTATATTCTCAAAGACCCCTATATTTTGGAGTTCCTCGATCTGAAAGAAAACCCCAAATACAGCGAGAGTGAACTTGAACAGGGCCTGATTAACAAGCTACAGGCGTTCTTGTTGGAATTGGGCAAGGGCTTCTCTTTTGTGGCGCGGCAAAGACGGATTACCACCGAGCACGGCGAACATTACTATATCGACCTCGTGTTCTACAATTATATTCTGAAATGCTTTATCGTAGTTGACCTCAAGGCAGGCAAGCTGACCTACCAGGATGTAGGGCAGATTGATTTTTATGTTCGGTTGTTCGACGAAAAGGTCAAACAGGCCGATGATAACCCAACAATCGGAATCGTCCTTGTCACAGATAAGGATGAGAGCATTGTAAAATATTCCGTTCTTGCCGACAATGAGAATCTGTTCGCTTCAAAATATAGGCTGTATTTGCCGACCGAAGAAGAACTCAAAGCGGAGTTGGAGCGGGATCGGGAGCTGATCGAGCGGCAGATTGAGGAGAGCGGAGGCATCTCCGAATAGAACTGGCGGTCATAGCTTTTGTACTCAGGCGTTCACTATTAAATCATGTTAGAGGTGACTAACATGGACAATAAAATAGTAATATCGAAAAAAACCGGACTCAAGGGTGAAGATGGTTACAAAACTTTTTCCATTCGTATCAAAAAAAGCACGGTCTCCGAACTGAACGCCATTGCGCAAGCAACAAACCGATACCGCAACGAAATTATCAATTTGTTTCTGGAAACCGGGATAAACAACTATACAATCGAGGAAAACTAAATAATACGCAGGAAACGCAAAAACCCCCTTGCGCTTCCTGTTTTTTTGGCTTATAATGCGATTAAGAAAATTTACCAAGTTTATATGATATTTAATAATTTGGCATAGATTTTACAGGAGTGAGCTTATGAAACATACACAGGAGAAGCTGGAAGACATCTGCCAAGCGCTGCGAACCGACCCAAGCAGAGGCCTGAATGACGCGCAGGTTCGTGAGCGCCAGAGCGAAGTGGGCCTCAATAAATTTGACGAGGCAAAGAAGGAGTCCATCCTTCAAAAAGTCCTCCGCCATTCCAAAGACCTGACCACGATTATCCTGATGGCGGCGGTCGTCATTTCTCTGATTGTGGCGATCTCGGGGACAGGCGACAAGGGGCCCGTGGATGCGGCGATCATCTTCCTGATCGTCGTGATCAACGTCTTCCTGGCCGTCCGCCAGGAGATGGGCGCGGAAAAGGCCTTGGACGCCCTCAAAAACATGCACGCGCATATGACCGTTGTGCTCAGGGGTGGGGTCAAGCAGACCGTTGACGCGGTCGACCTGGTGCCCGGCGATATTCTGGTACTGGAGGCCGGAGACCGGATCCCCGCGGACGCCCGCATTCTCGAGAGTGTCAACCTGGAGGTGGAGGAGTCCGCGCTGACGGGGGAGAGCGTCCCGGCGGAGAAGGATGCCAACGCCGCCGTCCCCGAAAACGCCACCTTGGGCGACCAGACCAACATGCTGTTCTCCGAGTGCCTGATCGTGAACGGCCGGGCAAAGGCGGTCGTGGTCGAGACCGGCATGAACACCGAGATCGGGAAAATTGCCGGGATGCTGAACAGCTCCAAACGGCAGAAGACCCCCCTGCAAAAGCGGCTGGACGGCCTGGGCAAGGCGCTCACGATCATCGCGCTGATCTCGGCGGTCATCCTCTTTGCGGTGGAGCTTCTGATCTACGCGCAGCAATTTTCGAGCGTGCTCATGAACGCCGTGGCTCTGGCCGTGGCGGTCGTGCCGGAGATGCTCCCCGTCACCGCCACCGTTACTCTGGCCTACGGCGTATTGAATATGGCGAAGCAAAACGCCATTATCCGCAAAATACCGGCGGTTGAGACCTTGGGCAGCGCGACGGTCATCTGCTCGGACAAGACGGGCACGCTCACCATGAACCGGATGACCATTCAGCGGCTCTGGGCCGCCGGTCACGCGCCGGTGAAGGCCGAAGAGG
>WQUU01000055.1 GCA_009781925.1 Bacillota bacterium
GTCTTTTCATAGGAAAGTCTCCTCTCTCTTCGCGGAAGCTGTGATATTAAAGGTTACGAGCGCCATGATACCGCAGATGGCGAAGGCGATGATGCCGATGACGGAGGCCAGATTGTAATCCTGATAGGTGACGGTGAGTTTATACAGCCAGGTGACCAGCAGGTCGGTCTTGCCCGCCTGGTAGTAGGCCGTAGACAGCGGGGTGCCGCCGGTCAGGAAATAGATGGCGTTGAAGTTGTTGATATTGCCGATGAACTGGGTGATGAGATAGGGCGTTGTCACCGCCAGAATATAGGGCATGGTGACCGAGCGGAACTGCCGTACGACCCCCGCGCCGTCGATGCGGGCGGCCTCATAGAGATCGGCGGGGATGTTCATCAAAATGCCGGAGGTGATGAGCATGGTGTAGGGGATGCCGATCCAGAGGTTCACCACAATGACGGTGATACGCGCCGTCGTCGCGTCGGTTAAAAAGTGGATGGGTGTACTGATAAGATGCAGGCTTTTCAGCAGCGTATTGACCGTGCCCATGTCTCCGAGCATCTGCCGCATAAAGAGCAGGGTCACAAAGCCCGGCACGGCGATGGCGATGACCAATGAGGTGCGCCATACGGATTTGAGCTTGATCCCCTTCTTGTTGATCATCATGGCCACCAAAATGCCCAGAATATAGTTGAGGAAGGTGGCGCAGACCGCCCAGACCATGGTCCAGCCCAAAATCCGGAAGAATGTGTACCCCTTCTGGGCCGAGCCGTTGAAGATGTCGGCGAAGTTTTGCAGGCCCACCCAGGGAAAGAGGTTGCCGGGCGGCTGGTGGTTCCGGTCAAAATTCGTGAAGGCCAGGCACATCATGAAGATGATCGGCAGCACGGTGAAGGCGATCACGCCGATGGACGGCAGGCCCAGCATCGTGGTGTGCATATTTTTGTCAAAGAGGTCGCGCAGATCCTGCTTAAAACTGCCGGGCCGTTTGCCCGCTTTCAGCGCGAGTTCGGCGGTATAGGCCGATTTGACGGCGACGAGCTGAAAAAATGTAGCCAGAATTGCCATGGCGATGGTGAAGATGCTGTAGAGCAAGATCACGAGAGAGTTGTCCGCCGTGGTGTAGACGTAGATCTGGTTGACTTCATCCCAGACCTGGGCCTTTGTCTGCGTACCCAGGGTGGTGATGTCTTTTAAATAGTGGATGCCGAAGCGGAAGAGGAAGACCCAGAAGAAAACCTGGATCGCGAGAAACATCAGCCCCTTGAGGAACTGTCTTCGCGTGAGGTTGCCAAAGCCCGAGATCAGGATGGTCAATTTTGTCTTCCAGTCGCCCTTGATCACGGCATCTCTCAGCCGAACGGATTCCATCGATCCGCCCCCTTTGCATTTTAAGATCGTAGGGTCGGCGTCAGGCCGCCCGCGCGCAGATAGCGGGCGGGATCAGGCCACCCCTACAAATTGTGTCAGGGCGGGGAATTTCGACTAGGAATCCCCCGCCCCGGTTCGGACAGTCTTACAATCTTATCCGGCCTGAATCTGGGCGACCATGTCGTCCAGGAAGCCCTGAATCGTCTTAGAGGTGTCGCGGCTCTCCATCGCCGTGCCAAAGGCCTCGGCCGGAGTCCAGAAGGAGGCCAGCACGTCGTTCTGGGAGACGGCAAACTGACTCTGCTCCGCCAGGGCGGCCAGGGCTACATTGGCCTTTACGGCGTCGCTGCCCGCGGCGTTGATGTTGGAGGGGCCCAGCTGACGGGCTTCAAAGCGCTTGACCTGGTTGGCCTCATTGGAGAGGAAATCCGCCAAATCCATGGCCGCCACGGGTTCTTTGGTCTGGCTGTTGATGCCGATGAGCTTGTAGCCGCCGAAAGAGCCCATCTGAACCTGCTGCCCGTTCAGGGTGAAGGTCGGCAGCTTTGTGGCGGCGTAGTTGTCGCCCAGGGCCGCTTCGATGTCCGCCGCGTTCCAGGTGCCGGATACGCCGGCGGCGATGGTGCCGCCGATGCCGCCCTTGAGGACGCTGTCATCGCCGGTGAGGAAGGCTTTGCTCCCGGTGAAGTCCCAGATGGCCTGGCCGACGGCCAAACCGGTGGCGTTGTTCCAGTCCAGAACCTGCCTGCCGTCCGGCCCGATGCTCAGGTTGAGGCCCGCGCCCAGGAAGAAGGAGGCGATGTACCAGCCGTTGGAGACATCCATGAACATCTTTTTGTTGGCGGCTTCGCAGACCTTTATGATCTGATCCAGGGATTGGACATCGGTGGCGCTCAGGACGCTCTTGTCGTAATAGAGGAAGTAGCCGTTGTCCGCCGTGAGGGGGTAACCGTAGAGCTTGCCGTCCAGGGTGGCGGCGGCCACGGAGCCGGGCAGGTTGCGGGATGAGATGTCGTCCTTGTTGCGGGTAATCTCATACAGACCGCCGGCCTTGACGAAGTCACGCAACTGGTCGTTTGCAAAATAGAATACGTCCGCCGCGGCGCCGGGGTCAGTGCTGTAGGTGCTATAGGCGTCCGGCTCGCCCACGACGCCCAGCGTGATGTTATAGGTGTTTTCCGGGTGTTGGGC
>WQUU01000056.1 GCA_009781925.1 Bacillota bacterium
GGGATGGAGGTGAACTTGGCCGCCAGCGCGTTTAGGTACTGCTGCATGAGGCGCACGCTCTCCCCGGCGGAGCCCACCCGGAGCGATGTGCCCGGAAATGCGGGGCCGACGGACGGCGGCGGTACGGTTGGCGCGCCAGGCGGGGGGACGGTGCCCTTGACACTGTCATACACGTCGTAGAGCATCTTCCAGGTGGCCGGGCCCACCACGCCGTCCGGGGTCAGCCCGAAGCGGTTTTGAAAGGCGATTACCGCGTTGCGGGTGGATGGGCCGAAGGAGCCGCTGCGCGCGACCTCCGGTATCTCGGGATAGACCTGGGCGATGTAGGTAAGCAAAAACTGCAGCCGCGTGACCAGCCCGCCGGAGGCCCCCTGCTGAATCACCACGTTGGGCGGGATGTGTCCCACAACGATCTGGTCGCCCTCGGAGGTGAGCTCCGCGAGTTTGGCGACGGCGACAAACATGTAGGAAATCTTATTCCAGGTGGCCCGGTCGATCACGCCGGTCTGGGGCAGGCTGAAGATGTTTTGAAATGTCCGAACCGCACTCTGGGTGTCCGCGCCGAAGACCCCGTTGGGGTTCGCGATCGCCGGGATGAGCGGGTAATTGCGGCGGATGCGGTTTAGGTAGCGCTGCATGAGCTCCACGTCCGAGCCCCGCGTGCCCACAACCAGCGGAATTCCGGGGAAGGACTCGGTGATCGAGCCCACGGGCGCGGTGTCAATGAACAGGTCGTTTGGGTAGTAATACCGCAGAATCTGTAGAGCGCTCAGACCCCGGTTGGCCAGAGTGACCGTACCCCACTGGGACATGCCCGGACAGGTGGCGGTGGTGCCGTTGCAGAACTCCGTAAAAAAAGGCTCAAAATGGTTTGGGCGGCGCAGATATTCCCCCATAATCCGGTCAACGATGGGAATGATCGTCGAGAAGTAGTTGCGGCCCTCCACAAAATACTGGTCGGTGGTGGTGGAGTTGGTGATGTCGAAGGGATAGCCCCGGCTGGGATACCACTCGGTATAGACCCGGTTGAGCGCGAAGTTGATGATCGCGCGGATGTTGGCCTCCAGTGAGGCCGGGGGCCAGTCGGGAAAAATCTCGCTCGAGGCGACATTCTTTATGTAGTCCGGAAACGGCACCCTGATGTTGCGGGCGGCGACGTTGTAGCGGCCCAGATGCACGGTGATGTAGTCCGGAATGATGACCCGCGGCACGACGCTGCCGGGCGGGGGATCCGCGTCTGAGGGGGGATCCGCGCCGGGCGCCGGCTCAGGCGGCGCGCTTTGATTGCGGGGCGTTTTTAATACCTGCTCGTGGGGCGGGATGTGGTAGATGTGAATCTGCGGAGGCCCAAAGGGCAGCGAGGGTTGCATGTTCGCCTGCTGGACGGACTCCACCGTGTCAAAGACCTGAACCCCGTCGTAGACGTTGGTGTCAAATCGGGGGGCGCTGACCTCCACATCGTAGGTGGCGTAGTAGGATCCGCTGTAATTGGGATTAAACGAGTGAATTCTGTCCGGCGCGGGGAGGGGCACCCGCTCTGTGCTGCCCGAGGCGTCGGTTCTCTGCGCGCCCCAGACGCGTCCGGAGGCGTCCTTGACCACGACGGTGGCGCCCTCGATCGGCACGGCGGTATCCGCGGTGCTGACTTTTACGATCAAATATCCGATTCCCATAATCATCGCTCCATATGTTAGGATGTTAGACTGCCCTATCATATGGAGCGACGCTGTGTTTGGTGATTTGCCGGCACAATTTTCATCTGTCACCCTGAGTGCGGCGAAGGGTTTTTAGATTCTTCGCCGTGCTCAGAATGACATCGTTGGTTTCATCGCCGGACTCCGGGTCAGCCCGCGATCCGGCCGAGCTCCCGGCCCCCCAGCACATGAAAGTGCAGGTGAAATACGCTCTGTCCGGCCTCGGCGCCAATGTTGGAGACCACGCGGTAGCTGCCAAGGCCCAGCTGCTTCGCGAGATCGGCGCAAGTCTCCAGGCAGTTGGCGGCGGTCACTGTGTTTCCGATATCTCCGGCGATCTCGCTCAGGTCGGCGAGATGCTTTTTGGGGATGACCAGAAAATGCACGGGCGCCTGGGGCGCAATGTCGTAGAAGGCGAGGACGTTGTCGTCCTCGTAGATCTTGTTCGCGGGAATCTCCCCCGCCGCGATTTTACAGAACAGGCAGTCAGACATTTGGCGTACCCCTTTCCATGGCCTCTTGAATGGCGCGTTTAATGAAGCCGTTCAGGCTTTCGCCGGTACTTTTGGCAAAAGCCTGTATCGCGGCTTTTTCACCTTTGCGGACAAGGACTGAAATTCTTTCGCAGTTTTTTACTTCATATTTACGGTTGGCCCGTTTTTGTGCTTCACTTAATGGCATAGATTCACCTACTTTTTTTAATTTTGCTCTTGACATTTATATGTAGCAGATATATAATATGAATTATATCTACTACATATGAGGAGGCTGTCATCATGAAGCACAAAAACATCCTTGAGGCCCTGTACTATGGCAACATTACCCCATTTGAAAAACACTTTGAA
>WQUU01000057.1 GCA_009781925.1 Bacillota bacterium
GTTTCCGCCGCGGTCGCGAACGTCACCCGGGGACCGACCGTGACTCGCTATGACCTGGAGCTGGACGCCGGGGTCAAACTCAACAAACTGACGAATCTGGCGGGAGACTTGGCCTTATCCCTCGGCGTAACCAGTGTGCGCATCGCGCCCATCCCGGACAAGGTGTCCACCGTGGGCATCGAGGTGCCGAACAAGCTCATCAGCATGGTCTACCTGCGGGATATTTTGGAGTCCCCGGCCTTCCGGGACGCGCCGTCGAAACTCAGCTTCGCCATCGGCAAGGATATCGCCGGGAACAGCGTGGTGGGCAACATCTCCAAGCTGCCCCACATGCTCATCGCCGGCACCACCGGCTCCGGCAAATCCGTGTGCATGAACTCCCTGATTCTGAGCCTGCTCTATAAATCCGCGCCGGACGAAGTGCGCCTCATTATGATCGACCCCAAGATGGTGGAGCTCGGCATCTACAACGGCATTCCCCATCTCTACGTCCCCGTGGTCACCGACCCCAAGAAGGCCGCCGGATCTCTGCAGTGGGCGGTGGTGGAGATGCTCAAACGCTACCGGCTCTTCTCCGAGGCGGGCGTCAGGGATCTAGCCGGCTACAACGCCTATCAGAAGAAAAAAGGCCTGGATACCATTCCTCAGGTGGTCATCGTCATCGACGAACTGGCGGATCTCATGCTGGTGGCCTCCAAAGAGGTGGAGGAGAGCATCTGCCGGGTGGCCCAGATGGGCCGCGCCTCCGGGATGCACCTCATCATCGCCACCCAGCGCCCCTCGGCGGACGTCATCACCGGCCTCATGAAAGCCAACATCCCCTCGCGCATCGCCTTTGCCGTCTCCTCCGCGCTGGAGAGCCGGATCATTCTGGACACCCAGGGCGCGGAGAAGCTCATCGGCTCCGGAGACATGCTCTACTCGCCCTTGGGCTCCGGCAAGCCCAAGCGTGTCCAGGGGGCCTTCGTCTCGGACGAAGAGCGTGAAAAGGTTATCAATTTTGTCAAGCAGCGCTGTGACGCCCAGTACGACGAGTCGATCATCCATGAGATCGACAAGAACGCCGAGGAGAAGGACGGCAAGGGCGCGAACGGCAAACAGCCGGAGGTTCCGGAGCCGCAAAACAATTATGATGAGCTCCTGCCCCAGGCGGTGGAGGTCATCTTCGAGACCAAACAGGCCAGCGTCTCCATGCTCCAGCGCCGCCTGAAGCTGGGCTATTCCCGGGCCGCGCGCCTGGTGGATCAGATGGAGGAGGCCGGCGTCGTCGGCCCCTTTGAGGGTTCGAAGCCCCGGCAGATTCTGATCACGAAGCAGCAGTGGCAGGAGATGCAGCTCATCCACGGCACGGCCCCGCTCGGGCCCGTGGAGCAGAGTTTCGCGGACTACAAGGACGTCCCGGCGGAGGAGTGGGAGTGACGGGTTTGTGGGTGGTATCGCCACAGCCTGGAATGTCCTGGGGATTGTGGGATTGGTCATATGGGCAATCTACATATTCATTATAGTTATTTCTATCGCATCTTTCGTCTGATGTGTATCGACTGATACGCGCGGACGTGAAAAAGCCGCCAGCAGGCGGCTTTTTCGCGCGGCCCGCATGGGGGCTGCGCCCTACAAGGTCAGTCAAACTTTTCTTCCAGAACGCTGTCGATATCCCGCGCGCCATAAATTACGGCGATCACAGAGACGAGCTCTGCTTGGGGTCTAACCTGATAAAACACCGCGTAATTGCCCACGTTCATACGGCGAAAATCGCGGACATACACAGGGTAGCGTTCCGGCATTTCACACAGAGAGAAAATCGCCTTGCGAATCCGGCTGACCTGCTTTAGCGCGATTGCCGGTTCATGCAGAACATCGGCAATATATGTGTGGATATGGTTCAAATCCACTTCGGAGCTTTGGGTGATAACCACATCCCATCGCTTCACGCGCCGTACCTCTCTATGTGCCTTTGTTCAAGCTCGGCAAAGAACTCCTCCGCAGAGCGATACCGCCCGGACTCAATATCCTGGAGCCCCACTTCCAGTTCCGCGTCCAGTTCCTCCTTGCTCATCTCCGCAAGACCGCGTGGCTTTATGGGTAAGCGCATTTCAAAGGGCAAACCGCCGTTACGCACGGCGTTTTTCAGAAAGACGATCATCGCCGTTGACAGGCTCAAACCAAGCTCGTTAAATATAGCCTCCGCGCGGCGCTTTAGCTCCGTGTCCACCCGGATGTTCATACTCGTGGTATTTGCCATGAAAAATCCACCCCTTCCGCTTTACATTATAGTATAATAAGCGAAAAGTGTCAAGCGAATACAAGCAAACGCTTTACACCTTCCCGATCACGTTCCCCATGTCATACAGCCCCGGCTCCTTTACCCCCGCCATGAACCGCGCGGCGGCGAGGGCCCCGTTGGCGAACACTTCCTTCGAGCCGATGCTGTGCTTGAACGTGATCACCTCGTCCGGCCCGCAAAACAGCACCTCATGCTCGGCCACGATGGCTCCGCCCCGGACAGAGGAGATGCCGATCTC
>WQUU01000058.1 GCA_009781925.1 Bacillota bacterium
CATCTCGCAGAGGGTGTAGAGATCATCCCAGCGGGCGCTGAGCTTATTGTAGCGCTCCACCTTTGCCCGGAGCTGCTTTAAGCGCTGCAGGACTTTCTGGGAATTCTGCATGTCGTTCCAAAATCCCTCGGCGGCGGTCTCCGCCTCCAGGCGCGCGATCTCGGTCTTGGCGTCGTCGAGCCGCAGCGCCTGGGCCAAAGTGGCCAGCGTGGGCTTTAGGGCGTTCAATTTTTGCTTGTACTCGTCAAATTCAATCATCATAGCTGAGGATACCTTTAAGCGTGTTTTTCCATCGTGGGTATTATACACAATCTGTGGGGGATTGTAAAGAATGAAACTGCGGAATATTGAGGTCAAGGGCTTGACCTTAGATTGTTGGTATTGCCCCGAACTGGAATGGCCTATTTTCGACATTTTGACGGACACATATAAATCCGAATAGATACCTAACTTTGTATGCATTTAATATTGATATGAACCTGAACCCATATTATAATAATCTTGTAAGTCCCAAAAACCCCAACAAAATTCATCGAAAGGAAGTCCTCACCATGCAGCGCGACAACATCATAGAAGAGCTCTACTACGGCAATATCTCCCCCTGGGAAAAGCAGTTTGACCGTGATTCGGAGTACGCGAAATACTTGAAAATTGTCTCAGACAACGAGGCGAAACTAAACGCGTTCCTGAGCGACGCCAAGGAAGAAAAGCATCTGTTCGGAGCGCTGATGAACGCGCAAGGCGAGATTTTAGACTTCCGCGAACAGGGCCGCTTTGTCGAGGGCTTCCAACTCGGCGCGGCGTTCATGCTGGACACCTTTGTGCTCCCGCAAATGAGCGTGGTCAACGACGTCCTGTAGGGCGCGACGCCCTCGGCGCGCCGTCTCCTTGCCCCTATTCCCTCTGCGACGGGGTGCCCGAAGAGCCGGAGGGGCCGCCCCACGAATTACCGCCCCTTCACCGCCGTCAAAATCATCGCCGCCGCGCCGTTCACGCCAAAGGCGCTGGTGCTCACGGAGATGTCGTAGTTGCGCATGTCGTTCCAGACCTCTCCGGTGTAGAATTTGAAGTAGCTGGAGCGGGCCTTGTCGATGCGGATGAGCTTGTCGGCCAGGCCCTTCTGCGGAAGGCCGTAGTCCTCCGCGCCCCGGCGAAGCCGGTCGCTGACGGCGGCGTGGACAAACACCCGGATGTTGTCCGGATCCTCCCGGAGGACGTAGGTGGCGCAGCGGCCCACGATGACGCAGCTTCCCCGCTCCGCCAGTTCCCGGATCGCCGCGCTCTGGGCCAAAAAGGCCCGGTCGCCCACGGGCATGTCGTAGCGGGCAAAGTAATTGCCAACCCCCTGCTGGGCAGTGGCGAGACCGAACAAAAAGCTGGAGGTGGTCTGCGATTCGGCGTTTTCGATGTACTCCGGGGCGAGACCGCTCTTCTCGGAGGCCAGGGCGATGAGCTCCTTATCATAGAAGGGGATGTCCAGCGCCTGGGCCAATTGCCTGCCCACGTTCCGCCCGCCGCTGCAGAACTCCCTGTTGATGGTGATGACCGCGCGTTTCATCGGAATTCCCCCTGAGAAAAAATATTTGTGCTTTTGCTCATTCTACTATACCATATTTGGAGAAAAAGTGGTATAGTGTTTTTTAGATTAACGCTATCGCCGTTGCGAGGAGCGCAGGTGACGCGGCAATCCAGTGCTGGCAGTGTCTCTGGATTGCTTCGCTGTACTCGCAATGACGGGCAAGGTATTTATTATTGTGCCAACCAAAGGAGCGGCAGCCATGCTGGATATTCAAAATTACCGCAAGACCTACCCCAACGGAAAAGTCGCGGTGGACGGGCTGAGCCTGCGTGTGGAGAGCGGGGACATTCTGGGCTTTATCGGGCACAACGGGGCCGGCAAGACCACGACCATCCGCGCCGCCGTGGGCGTGCTGGCCTTCGACGAGGGGGAAATCCTCATCGACGGGCACAGCATCCGCCAGGAACCCATCCGCTGCAAACAGATTTTGGCCTATATCCCGGACGAACCCACGCTGTATAACCACATGACCGGCACAAAATACCTGAATTTTGTGGCGGACATGTACCGCGTCCCTGAAAAAGATCGGGAGGAACGGGTACACCGCTATGCCGAGCAGCTGGAGTTTCTGGATAGTTTAAACGGGCTTATCTCCTCTTACTCCCACGGCATGAAACAAAAACTGGCCATCATCTCTGCCCTGATCCACGCCCCGAAACTCCTGGTGCTGGACGAGCCCTTTGTGGGCCTGGATCCCAAGGCCAGCTTCACCCTGAAGGAGATCATGAAGGAGCACTGCGAACAGGGCATGGCGGTTTTTTTCTCCAGCCATGTGCTGGAGACGGTGGAGAAGCTCTGTAACAAGATCGCGATCATCAAAAACGGCAAACTCGTCCGCTCGGGCGAGACGGCTCAGGTGCGCGGCGACAGCAGCCTCGAGGAAGTATTTTTGGAGCTGACGGATGATAATACGAATTAATGCAGGGGGCGGCCTCCCGGACGC
>WQUU01000059.1 GCA_009781925.1 Bacillota bacterium
AAGCTCAGCCTGCCCAGTGCAGACAACTTCTACCAGACGCTGATGGAGAATCCGCACACCTTGCGGGTCGTCGCCCTCTCCGGCGGCTACTCCCAGGCGGAGGCCATCGAGATTCTGCGCCGGAATAACGGTGTTATCGCCAGCTTTTCCAGGGCGCTGGCCGAAGGGTTGCACGCGGATCAGACGGACGAGGAATTCAACGCGACATTGGGCAAATCAATCGAAGCCATCGCGGCGGCGTCCAATATGTAAAACCATTGTAGGGGGCGATGCCCACATCGCCCCGCTTTCACCGGGTCAGCGCACGGGGCGATGTGGGCATCGCCCCCTACGGAATCAAGGAGATGTTCCAATGAAAAAAACATGTGTCGCCATGCTCCTGGCCGGCGGGCAGGGTTCCAGGCTCTACGCCCTGACCAGGCTGGAGGCCAAACCCAGCATCCCCTTTGGCGGGAAGTATCGGATTATTGACTTTCCCCTCTCAAACTGCGCCAACTCCGGCATCGACACGGTGGGCGTTTTGACCCAGTACCGGCCGCTCAGACTCAACGCCTACATCGGCGTCGGCCAGAGCTGGGATCTGGATCGCCTGAACGGCGGAGTGTACATCCTGCCGCCCTATGTCAGCGCCGGGGATCACGGCAACTGGTTCTCGGGTACGGCCAACGCCATCTATCAGAACATGGACTTCATCGAGCTGTATGACCCCGAATACGTTCTGATCCTGGGCGGCGACCAGATCTACAAGATGGACTACGCCGACATGCTCCGGGAGCACAGGGAGAAAAACGCGGACTGCACCATCGCGGTCATCCGGGTCTCCATGGAGGAGGCGCGGCGTTTCGGCATGATGAATCTGGGGCCGGACGGCAACATTGTCGAGTTTGAGGAGAAGCCAAAGCAGCCCAAGAGCGACCTAGCCTCCATGGGCATCTATATCTTCACCTGGAAGAAACTCCGGAACTATCTGATTTCGGATGAGCAGGATCCAAATTCCCACAAGGATTTTGGCGCGGACATCATCCCGAAGATGCTGGCCGCCGGGGAAAAGCTCATCCCCTACCGCTTCTCCGGCTACTGGCGGGACGTGGGCACCATTCCAAGCCTCTGGGACGCCAACATGGACATGCTGGCCACGGACAAGATCAATCTTTTTGACCCCGCCTGGCCTATCATGTCGCGGAGCCCCATCCAGCCCCCTCAGTATTTCGGCCAAAAAGCGCAGATCTCACACGCCATCGTCACGGAGGGCTGCAGCGTCGAGGGCAGCGTCTCCAATTCCGTCCTCTCCCCCTCCGTGCGCGTGGAGGAGGACGCCGTTGTCAACTACAGCATCCTCATGCCGGGCGTGACCGTTGAGCGCGGCGCGGTGGTGGAGTACGCCATCATCGGCGAGGGGACGACGATTCGCGCCGGGGCCAAGGTGGGCGCGCCCCCGGACAACAGTGACGACTGGAGCATCGCCACCTGCGGCCCGGGGCTCAGCATCCCGGAGGGCGCCTTTGTGAAGCCCGGCGTCATGATTTATTCGGAATCGGAGGTACTGTGATATGGTCAATCTCCACGGCATCATCTACGCCTATCTCTCGGCTCCCGCCATGGGCGACCTGGTGAAGCGGCGTACCTCCTCCTCTCTGCCCTTCTGCTCCCGCTACCGGCTCATCGATTTCCCGCTCTCCGCCATGGTAAACGCGGGCGTGAGCGGCGTGGGCGTCATCATGCAGCGGGACTACCAGTCTCTTTTGGATCACCTCAAGGGCGGCCGGGACTGGGATCTGGATCGCAACCGCGGCGGGCTGCGCATGCTCCCCCCCTTTGCCGTACCGGACACCAGCCAGGGCGAGTACCGGGGAAATATGGAGGCTCTCGCCGCCGTGCGGACTTATGTGGAGGAACTCCGGGAGGAACACATTGTCCTCACCCGGGGGGACATTTTGGAAAATATCGACCTCGGCGCAGCTTTTGAAACCCATCTGCGCATGGGCACGGGGCTCACCGCTGTTGTCACACAGAACCACCCCCGAACCCGGCACTACTGTTTTGTGCCGGATCGGGACGGCCTCTCCACAGAGTTTCTCATCGACCGCAGCGGGGACGCCCCCGGTCTCGCCTCGGTGGAGATGTATATCCTCACAAAGTCCCTGCTTCTGGAGCTCATCGACACCTGCGACGCGGAGGGCAAACTCCACTTTCACGACGACGCGCTGTTTCTGTTCCTCGCCCAGGGCGGAAAGGTGGCTCTGCACGAGTACGGCGGCTATACCCGGCGCATCGCCACCGTAGGGGACTATTACGCCGCCAGCATGGACATGCTGAGCCCGGAGATCCGCGCTCAGCTCTTTTTGCCCGAGCACCCCATCCTCACCAAGGATCGGGCGGAGGTCAGCACCTATTACGCCGAGACGGCGCAGGTCAAAAACAGCCTCGTGGCCGACGGCTGCATCATCGAAGGGGAGCTGGAGAACTGCGTACTCTTCCGCGGGGTGCACATCTGCAAGGGCGTGCAGCTCAA
>WQUU01000060.1 GCA_009781925.1 Bacillota bacterium
AATAGTAGCATATTTTCGGGAAAAAGAAAAGATAGAATTTTTTACAAGGAATTGTAGGGCGCGATGCCCACATCGCGCCGTGGCTGGCACAACGGTGCGTCGGAGGCTGGCACAACGGTGCGTCGGAGGCGGGCACAACCGGTGCGTCGGAGGCGGGCACAACCGGTGCGCCGTGGCTGGCACAACCGGTGCGTCGGAGGCGGGCCGATGTGGGCATCGGCCCCTACAGAGTTGCAATGCAAAGACAGTTACTCGTCATCACAGGCCCGACCGCCACGGGAAAGACCGCCTTGGGCGTCCTGCTCGCCCACATATTGGGCGGGGAGGTCGTCAGCGCGGACTCCATGCAGGTCTACCGGCGCATGGACATCGGCACGGCAAAACCCACGCACAGCGAGATGGGCGGCGTCCCCCACCACATGTTCGACCTGGCCGAACCCTCCGAAAATTACAGTGTGGCCCGCTACGTGCGGGAGGCCGGCGCCTGTGTGGACGACATCCTCCGCCGGGGGAAGTTCCCCGTTCTGGTGGGCGGCAGTATGCTCTATATCGATTCCCTGCTCCGGGGGCGCAGCTTCTCCGAGAGCGGAGACAGCGCCTTACGGCAGGAGCTGAACGCGGAATTTGACCGCCTGGGCGGGCCGGCAATGCTCCGGCGGCTCGAAGCCGTAGACCCCGCGCGGGCCGCGATTCTGCCGCCGGGGGACAGGCGGCGGATTATCCGGGCTCTGGAGATCTGTCGGCAGACCGGCAAAACCGTCACGGAGCACGACGCCATTGAGCGCCTAAACCCTCCGCGCTATACCGCCCTCCTCACAGAGCTATCCTATGCGGACAGGCAGAGGCTCTATGCCAGAATCGACGGCCGGGTGGAGGAGATGCGCGCCCGGGGCTTGGTTCGGGAGGTGGAGGGCCTGCTGCGCGAGGGATTAAATCGCTCCTGCACCGCAATGCAGGCCATCGGCTATAAGGAGATCGCCGCCGCCCTCTCCGGGGAGTGCGGTCTGGAGGAGGCTTTTACGGCGGTCAAGCGGGAGAGCCGCCGCCTGGCAAAGCGTCAACTCACCTGGCTGCGCAACCGGCCCGAAGTGCTGCGTATCCGCTGGGGCGACGCGCCGGATCTGGACGGGGCGGCGGCACACATTGTCCGGGAATATGTATCCTCGTAGGGAACAGACTCGCTCCGTATTCCCGCAAGGGCAAATTTCCTATCTCGACAGGCTGCGACAGCTTTTCTGCCGGCGAAACGGTAGAATAAGGCCTGTACATATTTAGACCGCCGCGGGGCCGGATCTATCGCGGCCACGCGCTAAAATGTCCGCGGACGCCATTTATGGCGCCCCTGCAGCCCCATTATTTTTGTACAAAATCACACTATTATAGAGCGGGCGCCTGTGGTACAATGGAGAATACCTTTTTTTGGGACACCCGCCGAAAGGAAGCACATCATGCAAAAGACACAGAATCTCCAAGACGTATTCCTGAACCAGGCCCGCAAAGAGAAGCAGATCGTCACGATGTTCCTTGTCAACGGTTTTCAGCTCCGCGGCATTGTCCGCGGCTTTGATAACTTCACCGTTGTCCTGGAGACGGAGGGCAAACAGCAGTTGATCTACAAACACGCCATCTCCACCATTGTCCCCGCGAGAACCATCGACTTCGGAGATTTTGGCGCCGAGGGCTGAGCGCATCTGCGGGGCGCCGCGCGCCGGAGCGCCGCGCTGTCATCTGCGGCGTGCGCAGACAATTGCGGCGCGGTGGGGACGCCGCGCCCTGCAAAAAATCCACTGACATGAAAAAAACCGACCGCACGATCAAATTCGTGTCGCTGCTGCTGTTTTTGGCGCTGGCGGCCTATATTACCGTGTATATCATCGGCTCTCTCACGGACTCGACACAGACTTCCCCGGCCGTCATGACGACCGTGGTGGATTCGGGCCGCTCGGAGGGCCTGATTGTGCGTTCCGAGACGGTCGTCATGAGCGCCCTGCCCTATCTAGATCTCCAGGTGCAGGAGGACAAGCATGTCTCCACGGGGGAGACCATCGCCGTCTCCTACGGCTCGGAGGACGGCCTCAGCCAGGCGGAGAAGATCCATGCCCTGCAGCTCCAGATTGCCCAGGCCCGGAACCTCCTGCAAAACGGCCAGGCGGACACCGCGTCAAACACCGAGGCGGCCATCCGGAGCGCGACCTTCGCCCTCAGCCGGGCGGTGACCCGGGGGGACGCCGGCAATCTTGCCGAGCTGTCCCAAAACCTCAGTTCATTGCTGTTCGGCGGGGCTCAGCTGAGTCAGGCGGATCTGGACAGCCTTCAGGCCCAGCTCTCAGCCCTGCAAAATGCCGCCCCCGCCGGCGGGGAAACGCCGATTGTCGCCGAGCAGGCCGGAACTTTTTCCACAGTACTGGACGGTTTTGAGAATATCGGGCCTTCTGCGCTCCAGAATCTCACCCCCGCGGGGGTCGATACCCTTCTCACTCGGCAAAAAACCCCGCCTTCCGGCGCCATCGG
>WQUU01000061.1 GCA_009781925.1 Bacillota bacterium
ACTGTTCGTTGTTACCTGCCCTTTCGGCCCGTTGGTCAAGCGGTCAAGACGGCGGCCTCTCACGCCGCAATCAGGAGTTCGATTCTCCTACGGGTCACCAGTAACCAGCGGACACCTATAACGAGTTACATGCACCTTTAGCTCAGTTGGTAGAGCACCTGACTCTTAATCAGGGTGTCCAGGGTTCGAGTCCCTGAAGGTGTACCACAGTTGGTGCTTTTAACGCTGAGGATCCACCCGTTCCCATTCCGAACACGGAAGTTAAGCTCAGTCGTGCCGAAGATACTTGGCTGGAGACGGCCCGGAAAAATAGGTCGGTGCCAACACAAAAGCAAAGCCGCCGAAAAGGCGGCTTTGCGGCGTTATGCAGAACAGAAAGTCTCAAGTTTTATGCAAAGGAGCCTTCCTATGTCCTTCCCCACCCTCTCCGCCGCTCTGGACTCCCTTCTCGCCCTTACCTCCCCCGCCGTGATCCAGCGCGGAGAGGACTACTTCCGCGGCGGCTGCGTGCGCGCTCTGGGGCACACTCCCGGCGGCCGCTTCATGGCGATCGTCTCCGCTTCGGCGGACAGCACTTACCGGGTGTTTGTGGAGACGCGGGACGGCGGTAATTCAGAGACATGGGACAGCGTCGCGGATTTCGGCTGCAACTGCCCCTATGACGCGGAGCCCGTCTGCAAGCATCTCGTCGCGGTGTTCCGGGACATCCAGGCGGGGGAGGCTGTGGACGTCGGAGAGGACTTGGAGGGCGAGCTCTGGGACTGGCTCGCGCAGGGCCGGGAATCCGCGGAGCGAAAAGTTCAGCTGGAGCGCAGTCTCCGCTCCGGCGACATTGCTCTGCTGCGCGCCTGCACCCCTCTGGCGACACGAAGCAATGTCCACCGCTTTTACGCGGCAATGGAAACCCTGCGCGGCCCGGAGGTCTTACAATTGCGCCGGGAACTCAATCGACAAGTTTACGCCGTTTCCCCGTAGGGGCGAACCTCGTGTTCGCCTCCTTTTTGTCTGCGTCGCAGTGTCCGCGCCCAGTACAGCCAGAAGCAGACCAGAAGCGCGAGCGCCGCCGGAATTTTTTCAAAAATGCGCCGCTTCATGGGGAAATAATTCACCCTCCCACCTGTTTTCGCCCTCTTTTTCGCAATATCTTGTATATATTGGGGTTAAGCTATACAAGATATTTAGGGAGGCTTTTCTATGCAAATGTCGAAACGGCAAAACCGCCAAAAGAGCGGTTCCGTCATTTTTTTGCCGGTGGACGAAATCATCCCCAACCCCAACCAGCCCCGCCGCATCTTTCAGGAGGAGCGGCTCCGGGAACTGGCGGAGAGTATTTCTCAGATCGGCGTGATCAACCCTCTCTCCGTGCGCCCGAAGGGCGGGCGCTATGAGCTGGTGGCCGGGGAACGGCGGCTCCGGGCCGCCAAACTTGCGGGTCTGCGGGAGGGGCCCTGTATTTTGCTGGACGTCAACATGGAGGAGAGCAGCCTTCTGGCCCTCGTGGAGAACCTCCAGCGGCAGGACTTAAACTTTGTGGAGGAGGCTGAGGGTATCGCCCGGCTCATCCGCACCTACTCCATGAGCCAGGGGGAGGCGGCCAACCGCCTGGGAAAATCCCAGTCCGCCGTGGCGAACAAGCTGCGCCTGTTAAAACTGCCTTCCGATGTGCTGGAAACCCTCCTTCTGGCCGAGCTCACGGAGCGCCACGGCCGGGCCCTCCTGCGCCTCGGTTCGGCGGAGTCCCAGCGCGCCGCCCTGCGGTACATCATCGAAAACGCCCTCACCGTGGCGGCCACGGAGGCCTATGTGGAGCAGCTCCTGACCGGAACCGCTTTAAAAGCGGACGCGCCGGAGCCGACGCCGGACAGGGCCCGGAACAGGACGATGTTCGTCCTGAAAGACGTACGAATTTTTTTGAACACCCTCACCCGGAGCCTTGACATGATGAAGCAGGGCGGTATCGGCGCCGACCTAAAGCGCCAGGAGACGGATTCGGAGCTGATCCTGACGATCAGTATCCCGAAAAAGAAGGGGTAGGATTCTCTTCCCTCTTTTTGAATATTTCGCGCGTACGGGGACATGCTAATTTCGCAATGATCCAGGTATCGGGCTACACAGACGGAACCTTAGAAAAGGAGCGAAATCACATGATTATGGACAGGATTGCCCTGATTCTCGCCATCATTGGCGGTCTCAACTGGGGCAGCGTCGGTCTCTTCAAGTACGACGTGGTCGCCGCGATCTGCGGCGGAACGTACACGACGCTCGCGCGCGTCATCTATACGCTGGTCGGGCTCAGCGCGATCTGGTGCATCTCCCTGCTGTTTAGGCAGCGGGACGTGAGCGACCAGGAGGTCTGAACGGTTGGGCGGCCGCTCTCGGTCGCCCACTTTTTTACGTATTTCTTGTAGTGGCGGCTATCAGCCGCCCGCGGGCGATTGATAATCGCCCTTACAATTCACCCATAGACCCTTCGCTGCGCTCAGGGTGACAGAGGCGATTATACATAGTCCGTGTCAATCGTCACCGCGGCAAAGCAGTTTTCGCAGTTCTCCCGCACCAAATCTTCGATCTGCCCCTTGAGCCGGGCGGGCGTCTGCTCAATGTCCGAGGGGAACACGGCGTCAAAGATGAGGTTGGTGTGGGTGGGGCCCGTCACCATGCGGAAGTCGTGGATCGCCGCGTCGGGGCAAAGTCCCTTTACCAGGCCCTCCACGCGGGTGCGCATCTCCGACACGTGGGCGTCATCCGTGGCGATGGGATCCATGTGGATGACCGCGTTGCAAAGAAGCTCCTCCTCCAACCGGTGCTCACAGAGATCGATGGCGTCGTGCAGCGCCAGAAGGTCACCGTCCGCCCGCACCTCCGCGTGCAGGGAGATCATCCGGCGGCCCGGGCCGTAGTCATGGACGACGAGGTCGTGAATGCCCACAATCACCCCGCCTTCGCGGGTGATCTCTTCGATGCGTTTGATCAGTTCGGGCGCGGGGGCCTGCCCCAACAGGGGGTTCAGCGTGTCCCGCGCGGAGGTAAAGCCTGTGTAGAGGATGAACAGCGCCACCAGCACACCGCAGTAGCCGTCCACCTGCAGACCGGTGATATCGGTGACAAGGGCGGCCAGGAGCACCGTACCGGTGGCGGCCACGTCGGTCAGGCTGTCCCGCGCGACAGTGCGCAGGGCGGCGGAGTCGATTTTCTTCCCCACTGAGCGGTTATAGAAGAACATATAGAGTTTGATGAGAATCGAGACGCAGAGAATGCCGATCATCAGAAGACCCATCTCCACCGGCTCGGGGGAGAAAATCTTCGCAATGGCGCTCCGCCCCAGTTCAATCCCCATCAAAAGAATGAGTACGGAGACGATAAAGCCCGTGATATACTCCACGCGCCCGTGGCCGAATGGGTGGCCCTTATCCGGTTTTTTCCCCGCCAGGTGAAAGCCCAGGAGGGAGATCACGGAGCTGCCGGTGTCACTGAGGTTGTTGAAGGCATCCGCGGTGATGGCAATGGAGCCGGACATGAGCCCCGCGATGTATTTGATGACAAACAGCAGCAGGTTCAGCCCTATGCCCAAAACGGCGCAGAGCGACGCCAGCGCCCCCCGCGTGGGCGTGCCCCCGGATTTTTTGAGAAACAGCCTGGACAGCAGCGTAATCATAGACACATCTCCATTGTAGAGGCGGTGTTAAGCCGCCCGCTTTTTCGCCCGTCATTCTGAGCGCAGCGAAGAATCTGAAACAACTTCATTGTATCACAGGCCGGGCCCGGATACCAGTTGAATTTTTGAGGCGGCTACGGTATAATAACCCCATGAAACAACTCACAATCACCCCCAACGACGCGGGCCAGCGCCTGGATCGCTTTCTCTCAAAAGCCCTCCCCCTGCTGCCGGAGGGCCTGCTGCAAAAATACATCCGCCTCAAACGCGTCAAAGTAAACGGCGCGGGGGCAAAGCGCGACGCCCGGATTGAAGCCGGGGATATCCTGGAGCTCTATATCAATGATGAATTTTTTGAGAAACCCAGCGACAAAAACGCTCACCTCAAGATCGCCGCGCCGAGGCTGGACATCGTCTATGAGGATCAAAACCTCCTGCTGCTGAATAAACCGGCGGGGCAGCTCTGCCACAGCGACGGCGCCTGGGAAGCGGATACGCTGATCGCCCACGTCCAAGCCCACGTCCGGCTAAACGGCGCGTGGAACCCGCACAGCGAAAACAGTTTCGCCCCGGCCCTGTGCAACCGCATCGACCGCAACACCGGCGGTCTGGTCGTCGCCGCAAAAAACGCCGAGGCCCTGCGCATTTTGAATGAGAAAATTCGCGGCCGGGAGATCGACAAATACTACCTCTGCGCCGTCTTCGGCGCGATGAATCCCCCATCCGGGCGCCTGGAAAACTACTTGTTTAAGGACGCCGTAAAAAACCGGGTCTACGTCCGCTCTGAGCGCGGGCCCGGGACGAAGACCGCCGTGACGGAGTACCGCACCCTATGTAAAAACGGCGGGCTCTCCCTCCTCGAGTGCCGTCTGCTCACGGGCCGGACACATCAGATCCGGGCCCAGCTGGCCCATGCCGGCCACCCGCTTTTGGGCGACGGGAAGTACGGCTCCGAGCGGAAAAACAGGGCCTGCGGCGAAAAACACCAGGCCCTGTGGTCGTATAAACTGGTCTTCACTTTTCCCACCGACGCCGGAGCGCTCAACTACCTGCGGGGCAAGACGTTCACGGTGCCGAGGGTGGACTTTGCGGAGAGGTATTTTGAGGGCAAGTACCTCCGCTTATGACGCCGGAACCAATTCATTGAGAACCAGCGAGCCGTCCAGCCCGCTCTGCTCCAGGGCAAAATACCGCATCACACCGTTTGAGTCCCCAACGGCGACTCCCCTGCACGGTACCGCGTCGCCGGCAAACCCAGTCTCAATCACAACCGGGTGGTCGGGCGCTAACGTGTTTGTGCCGGACGTCCACGCGTCGATGGTATATTGCAGAGCCCCGTCCGCGTTTGGGTTCAGGCTCATACGAAAGAATTCAAATCTTGGCATCACCTCAGTCGCCGTGAAGATGAGCTTTACCGGATTGTCGAATCCGGTATCGCCAAACTGTCCATAGTCGGCGTATTGGCTCAGCATCGCGTCCGTCGCATAAGCGACGCTCACGGGGCAATCCGCCGTGGTCGCCGCAGGCGCGAGATCGGTGGCGGAGGCCGGGAACGACGGGATGGGTGAGGCAATCGCGGGGACTCGATCGGGTGAAATTTTCATCAACTCAGTCAGAACGATCGAGCCGTCCTGCCCGTTCTGCGTCAGGGAAAAATACCGCGTCACGCCGGCGGCGTCCACAAAAGAGATCCCCCTGTATGGCGGCAGCGTCACACCCTCATAGGACACATACGGCGGCATCATGCCCGCAAAGTCCATGCCGACGACAAGCGGGCGGGCGGGCGTCAGTTCGTCCATCGAATAGAATGTCCCGCCCAGCACGTATCGAAGGCCCGTGTCCGGCTGCGCGCCTATGTCCGGGCTCGGACTGGCAGCTTGCTGCGTGATAGCATCCTGATCAGCTTTGCTCGGCATATCCGAATCCGAGTTTGGCATATCCGAACCCGAGATCGGGATGGAGGCCGGGTCAACGGTGACCGCCAAAAATTGAAAATCTGTCACCGTCTCGGCCGTCGTGAAGATGATTCGCGCCGGGTTCTCAGTTCCGGGCTGGGTATACTGGTCATAGGCGGCGTACTGGCTCAAAATCGTGTCCGTCGCCAGGCTCGCGCGCACGGGGCTCTTACCGGGAGAAGCCACGGGCGCGAGATCGGACGCGGACGCCGGCCCGGAAAAGTCTGTCGGAGCGCTCGGAGCGGACTCAGGAGCGGAGGCATTGTCGCCGGGCGCGGCTGCCCCGCCTATCGAACCGCAGGCGCAGAGCGCGGTCAGAAGCGCGAGCGAGAGCAGAAGCGCGAGTGTGCACCTGCGAATGTGGATGTGTCCCATGGCGGCCTCCCAAGTCGAGTTTGGATAAGTCTACGACGTATTTGCATCAAACTTGTTCCCCGCAAATTTATCATTGACATTTCGGGTCAAAAATTGTATATTTAACTTCACTCGCTAAAAAAATCAGCAGAGAAACATCACGCCGAAACGGGGGAGGATACATGTCCAAAGAGCTCATCCGCCTTGTGGACTTGGTCATGGCGTTTGACGACGAGATCGTATTAAATTCGATCAACCTCTATATAAACGATAAAGAATTCCTCACACTCCTTGGCCCGTCCGGGTGCGGCAAGACTACCACGCTGCGTATCATTGGTGGTTTTCAGTCGCCGACCTCGGGCGACGTCCTGTTTGGCGGTGTGAGGATTAATGATGTTCCGCCCCACAAACGCAAAATCAACACCGTATTCCAAAAATACGCCCTCTTCCCCCACCTGAACGTCTTCGAGAACGTGGCCTTCGGCCTGCGCGTGGCAAAAGTGTCCGACACGGAGGTCAAAACCCGCGTGGGCGAGGCTCTGGAGCTCATGAACCTCTCCGGCTACGACAAACGCCGCGCCTCTCAGCTCTCCGGCGGGCAGCAGCAGCGCGTGGCCATCGCGCGGGCCATTGTGAACCGGCCCCAGGTGCTGCTTCTGGACGAACCCCTGGGCGCGCTGGATCTTAAATTGCGCAAAGACATGCAGGTGGAACTGAAGAAGATCCAGCAGCAGGTGGGCATCACCTTTGTCTATGTCACCCACGACCAGGAGGAGGCCCTCACCATGAGCGACACCATCGTGGTCATGGACAAGGGCAACATCCAGCAGATCGGCAGCCCCACGGACATCTATAACGAGCCGAAGAACGCCTTTGTGGCGGACTTCATCGGCGAGAGCAATATCATCGACGGCGTCATGGTGAAGGATAGGCTCGTGCGCATGTACGGCCGCAGCTTCCCCTGCCTGGACAGCGGCTTTGCCCCCTATGAGCCGGTGGACATCGTCGTGCGGCCGGAGGACATCGACATCGTCCCTGAGGCGGAGGGCCAGATCGCCGGAACGGTGACGGAGGTCACCTTTAAGGGCGTACACTACGACATCATCGTGGACTTCCAAGGCTTCAAGTGGCTCATCCAGAGCACCGACTGCTGCCCCGCCGGAGCGCGTATCGGCGTCAAAATCGACCCGGACGGTATCCACATCATGAAGAAGAGCGCCTACTCCGGCAAATTCGGCGACTACAGCTCCTACAGCGCGGAGTACGATGAATTAAACGCCGCCCCCTCGGACGAGGAGGACGGCGACGGGGAGGCCGAGGATGTGTAGGGAACGGATTGATCCGTTCCGCAGACCGTCAAAAAAGGGGTTCTCCTGGCGGGACGCCCAAGGGGGCGTCCCCTACAACCCTTGATATTGGTATACCCTTGTAGGGGCCGCCGCCCTCGGC
>WQUU01000062.1 GCA_009781925.1 Bacillota bacterium
GTCCCTACATCGTATGCGTCTTCAAATAATCCTTCAGCACCGCGTATTCCGCCTTGACGGGATGGATCCCATCCGCCGCGCAGTCGGAGGCGGGGAAGTAGCCGTTTGCGTCGGCGACGGCCCCGAAAGCGTCCAGATAGTACACGTTTTTGTCCAGGGAGGCCTGCATCTGCTTCGCGTTGAAGGCGATGACATTGTCCCGGGTGAAATTTTCCGAGCTGTCGGAGCGGCTTTTCGAGACGGGTAAAATGGAAATCAGATAGATCACCGCGGAGGGCTGCTTTGCCTCTATCAGATCGACCACCGCGCAGATATTGTTATAAAAGTTGTTGGCCTTGGCGTCTCCGGGCCCGATTTCGTTGATGCCGAGCATGATATAGACCTTACCGTAACTGCGCTTGGACAGGATGTCGGCCAGCGTGCCGGGAAACTGGTCGTAGGCCAGGATCCCCCCGGCGGAGACGCCGTCCGAGGAGTAGTAGTCCGCATTCGGCAGGGAAAAATACAGCTTCATGCCGTTGACGATCGAGTGCCCGATAAAGCAGGCGTCGTCAAAATAGCTGTCCGAAACCGCCGCGCTCTTGGGGACGACATTGCCAAAAAGGCCGTAACCCGTATAGGCGGACGTATCCGGGGTTGGGGACGGACTGGGGGAGGGGGCGGGCGATCCCGCCGCCGTGATAAAACGGTGCAGGAGGGCGGCGGCCTGGGCCCGCGTGGTGGTGTCGCCGAGATTGAGATTGTTCGCGTCCGTGAAGAGGAGATTTGTCAGGTCTTCAGGCAGATTCGGGCAATTCGCTTTGGCATAGGCGGACAAAATCGAGAGGCTCTGCCCCCGGGTGATGTTTCCGGCCGGGTCAAAGCGGTCGTCGGATATACCGTGTACAATGCCGATGGAAAAGGCCCACTGCACATAGGGCCCGTAATAGGCGCCGTAGTCCACGTCGGCGAATTTCGCGTAACGGGCGGACAGGAGATCCGCGCGGATATAACCCTGCTTGTCGCCGACGCGCACCTGATACCAGCCGTTCTCCAGGCCGAGGACATCCACAGCCGAGCCCCTCATCAGGACTACGGCGACTTTGGCGCCCGTATTTGGCGCCTCCCGGACATTGACGCCGTCCCCCGTGACGGTGCCGACGCAGGCGGCCGCCTTGGGATCGACCCCCGCGTAGCGGCCCAGGGCCGTGACGAACATGCCGCGCGTCATAGACGCGTTGGGGGAGAAGGCGGTTGCGGATGTGCCCTGGAAGAGCCCCAGAGAGGTGACGGCCTGCACATCGGCGGCGTACCAGGCGCCAACCGGCACATCCGCGAAGCCGGCTGCGGACGCCGGAACCGCCAGGGCGGCAAAACTCAGCGTCAGGCAGGCCGCCAGAACAAAAGACAGGGCTTTTTTCAACACGGTCACCGTCCTTGGATGATGGCAGGGGCAGACCCTGTGTCTGCCCTCAGGCATGGGCGAACATAAGATTCTCCCCCGCAGGAGTGTGGTATTATGTTAACAAATTATGGGGAGCTTGTCAAGGGGTCTTGACAAATCAATACCGCAAGGCTTATAATGTGACGCATGAACAATTGTTCATATAGGACATGCTATATATTGGAAGTGATTGAATGGACATCAAACACATACGCGGGTCGCTCCCGTCCAAGGAGGAACTCGATCAGGCGGCGGAACTCTTCAAGGCCTGCGCCGACGCGACCCGGGTGGGCATCCTCTGCGCCCTGCTGCGCTCGGAACTCTGCGTTTGCGACATCGCGGAGATTCTGGGCATGACCAGTTCGGCCATCTCCCATCAGCTCAGGAGCCTAAAGCAGCTGCGTATCGTCAAGACGCGCCGTGAGGGGCGGAGTATCTATTATTCTCTGGCGGATGAGCACGTGGCGCAGATCTTCCAGACCGCCTTCGCGCACATCAGGGAGGGGGACATCTAAATTATGACACTGAAAACCCGTATCGCCGGGATCCACAGCTTTGACCCCGCCCTGGCTCTGCGGCTGCTGGGGGCGTCGCTGATCTTTGCCCTTGCGGTTTTGCTCAAGCTGCCGCCGGCCGGACGCGTGATATGCGCGGCGGTTGCGTCGCTGATCGCGGGCTACGATATGTTGCTCAGCGCGGCGGAGAGTCTCATGCGAAAACACATTCTGGACGAACATTTTTTGATGACGGTGGCGGTCGCCGCGGCCTTCGCCATCAGCCAGTACTACGAGGGCGCGGCGGTGGTGATCCTGTTCCAGGTGGGCGAACTCTTTCAGGGCTATGCCGTGGGCCGCAGCCGCGACAGCGTCACGGCGCTCATGGAGCTGCGCCCGGACACGGTCACGCTCCTCCTGGATGAACAGGAGCGCAGCGTTCCCGCGGGAGAGGCCAAAGTCGGGGACATCGTCCTCATCCGGCCCGGAGAGCGGGTGGCGGTGGACTGCAGCGTCATCTACGGGAACTCTGAACTGGATAACTCCGCCCTGACGGGGGAGAGCCTGCCGGTGGCAGTTGCCCCGGAGAGCAGGCTCTGCTCCGGCGCGATGAATCTGACAGGGAGTCTCCAGGCCGTCGTGACGGCCTCCGCGGAGGAGTCCACGGCCGCCCGGATCATCCAGCTGGTGCAGGCCGAATCGGCCCAAAAGGGGCAGACGGAGCGCTTGATCACCCGTTTCGCGCGAATCTATACCCCGGTGGTGGTGGCCCTGGCCATTTTGATTGCCATTTTTCTCCCGCTGCTGGGCAGCATCGGTTTTCGGGACGCGGTGGCAAAGGCCTGCAACTTCCTGGTGGTCGCCTGCCCCTGCGCGCTGGTGATCTCCGTACCCCTGGCTTTTTTTGCCGGGATCGGCGGGGCCGCGCGCAAAGGCATCCTCTTCAAGAGTTCCGGGGCCATGGATATGCTGATCAAGGCGAAGGCCGTCGTCTTTGACAAGACCGGTACTCTCACCACAGGGCGCTTTCGGGTCAGCACCGTGAAACCCATCCGGGCGGACGCGAATCTTCTGCTGAAAATCACGGCCCACGCGGAGGCTTTTTCCAACCATCCGGTGGCAAAGGCTATCGTCTCGACCTACGGCGGGCCTTTGGATCTCTCCATCGTCCAGAATTTCCGGGAGCATCCGGGTATGGGTGTCACAGTGCTGCTGGACGGCGCCAAGGTGGCGGCGGGAAACCGGGCATTTATTGAGAAATTCGGCATCATGGCTCCCTATGAGGGCGAGGCCGATTTGGCGGTGTACGTTGTGGCGGAGGGCCGGTACGCTGGCTGTATTCTGCTCATGGATACCATCAAGGAGGACGCGATCGAGGCCGTGAGCGTCCTGTCCACGGAGCAGCCGCGCTTAGTGGCCATGGTCTCCGGAGACGGGCGAGGCATCACCGGCAGGCTGGCCCAGACCCTCGGCATCGGCGAGTACTACGCCGAGTGTATGCCGGAGGACAAGGTCAGACACATCCAGGAGATCAAAAAGCGGGTGGGAGAGCGGGGCAGTGTGGTCTTCGTGGGGGACGGGATCAACGACGCCCCGGTGCTTGCGGCGGCGGACGTGGGAGTCGCCATGGGCGGATTCGGCTCGGACGCCGCGGTGGAGGCCGCCGACATCGTGCTCATGGACGACAGCCCCCTAAAACTGATGACAGCCATCCAGTACGCAGACAACACCCGCGCCATCGTATTGCAAAACGCAATTTTGGCGCTGGGCTGCAAACTCCTCATCCTGGCCCTCAGCGCGGTAACGGCCCTGCCGCTGTGGATTGCCGTCTTTGCGGACGTGGGGGTTGCGCTTCTCTGCATCGTCAACGCTATGCGGGCGTTCCGGCTGCGCCCCAGCCTGCAGGTTCCGCCCGAGGAAACGCTTGACAGCGAGGAGTTTGCGGGGTAAAATAAGGCCGAGAACTTTAAGCCCGTCATTGCGAGGCGACTGTTTTTGTCGCCGTGGCAATCCAGCAATGACGGAGTTCTCTGGATTGCTTCGCTGCGCTCGCAATGACGGACAAGAAGAAACAAGGTCGGGCAATAAAAAACGGGGAGGCCCCATAGGGCCTGAGAGGGAGCTGCGCGCTCCGACCCTTATAACCTGATGCGGATCATGCCGCCGGAGGGAACATATTTTGCGTTGTTGAGGGCGGCGTCATATGCAAAATATGGCGCCGTCTTTTGCCCCCTTTTGAAAGGGGGTGGCGCGCAGCGCCGGGGGTTTGTTCACAATAGCGAGGTGCCGCCTTTGAAAGCGAAAAAAATATTGTTGCCCACGCTGACTTTCCTCGGGCTCCTGGTTCTCTGGGAGGCCGCCGTACGCATCTTTGCCGTGCCGCTGTATGTGCTGCCGGCTCCGTCAAAAATCGTCCAGGCGCTGTTCGGGGACTTTTCCGCGCTCATGGGGCATGCCTGGGTGACGCTGGGGGAGACCCTTCTGGGGCTCGCGCTGGCCATTTTGGCGGGGATACTGCTGGCCGTTTTGATGGACTGTTTCCCCACGCTGCGCGGGGCGCTGTATCCGCTCTTGGTGGTGAGCCAGACGATTCCGATTATCGTGCTGGCGCCGCTGTTCACCCTCTGGCTGAGCTTTGGCCTCGCGCCGAAGGTGCTCATAGTCGTGCTCATGTGTTTTTTTCCCATCGCGGTGAATTTTGCGGATGGCATGGCCCGGGTGGATACGCGGCTCTGCAATCTCGTGCGGGCCTACGGCGCGGGGCGCGTTCAAGTTTATGTCATACTGAAATTTCCCGCGGCGGCGCAATATCTCTTCTCCGGCTTACGGGTCGCTGCGACTTACAGCATCTCCGGCGCGGTGGTGGGCGAGTGGATGAGCTCCGGCGGCGGCCTCGGCTATTACATGCTCCGGGCGAAGAACGGCTACATGCTGGACAAGGTTTTTGCCAGCGTTTTGATGGTGGTACTGCTGTCCCTGCTGATGAACGGCGCGGTAAAATTGCTCCAATATCTTGTTTTACCCGCTTATCGCAAAAAACTTTAAAATTGTCATCCTGCGCGAAACAAAGGATCTAAAATGGCAAAGGGAAAGATTCTTCGCCGCGCTCAGAATGACAAAATAGGAGAAAAAATAGGAGAAAAAATATGAAAAAGATAACTCGTATTGCGGCGCTGCTCTTGGCCTTGAGCTTCGGACTCTCCCTTGCGGCCTGCAAAGGGGGCAACGCCTCCGGGCTGACAAGGGTCACCTTGGTGCTGGACTATGTGCCGAACACAAATCACACGGGTTTCTACGCCGCGCAAAAGCTGGGCTACTACGCGAGCGAGGGGCTCGATGTGAACATCATCGAGCCGGCGGACAACAGCGTTACCACCTTGGTCGCCACCGGAAAGGCGGACTTCGGCGTCAGCTTTCAGGAGGATGTGACCTATGCCCTGACGGCGGAACAGCCGCTGCCCATCAAGGCTATCGCCACGATTATCCAGCACAACACCTCAGGTTTTGCCAGCCTCAAGAGTGAAAATATCGCGAACCCCAAAGACTTTGAGGGCAAGACCTATGCCGGCTGGGGGTCTCCCTCGGAGCAGGCGGTGGTTCAGGCGGTCATGAAGTCGTCCGGCGCGGATCCAAGCAAGCTGAATTTCGTGACCTCGGACAGCCTGGACTATACAGCGCTCCTGGGCAGCGCGGATCTCCTGTGGATCTTTTGGGCCTGGGACGGCATCGCTGCCCAGCACGCCGGGCTCGATCTGAATTATCTCGAGCTGCGGAGCATCGATGAGCGGCTGGACTACTACACCCCCGTCATCATCGCAAGCGACGGCCTCCTCGCCGACAAGCCGGATCTGGCCCGCAAGTTTCTGGCCGCCACGTCCAAAGGCTACCAGTACTGCATCGACGAGCCGGCAAAGGCGGCGGATATTTTGCAGGAACATGTGGACAAAGCTTACGACCTGTCAATGCTCGTGGACTCCCAGAAGTATCTGGCCGGGAAGTACGCCGAGGGCGCAGCCCGTTGGGGCGAGATGAAAAGCGAGGTCTGGGACAACTACACCGCTTTTATGGTGGAAAACGGACTGATTGACAAGGCGATCCCGGCGTCGGACTGCTATACAAACGAGTTTTTGCCGTCAGCGCCGACCAAATAATCTGTAGGGGCGATTATGAATCGCCCGTGGGCGGCTGATAGCCGCCCACGGGCTACATGGGATTCAATAGACTTCCTCGGAAATTGTTATTTGTCATTCTGAGCGCAGCGAAGAATCTTGGTGTTAAGACCCTTCGCTGCGCTCAGGGTGACAGGAAAAGTTAATTTCCGAGGAAGTCTAATATTTTAAGGGTCAACTATGAATGCTTTTTTGGATGTCAAGAATATTTCCGCGCGCTATGCCGGAGAACGTATCCTAGAGGATATCAACTTCACCCTGAACCGCGGCGAATTTGTCGCGGTGCTCGGATCCTCTGGCTGCGGGAAATCCACGCTGCAGAATATCCTCGCCGGTATTCTCCCCGCGGAGGAAGGGCAGGTGTTTGTGGAGGGGACGGAGGTTCGGGGCCTCAACCCGCGTTTCAGCTACATGCCCCAGGATGACCTGCTCATGCCCTGGCGGACGGTGCTGGACAACGTCTGCCTCTACAGCGCGATCCATGGGGGGAGACCGGCGATGCGTGAACAGGCGCGGCAGAGACTCCGGGACTTTGGGCTGGCCGGCTGCGAACGCGCCTACCCCGGAGAGCTCTCCGGCGGGATGCGCCAGCGCGCGGCCTTTTTGCGCACTTCGCTGTGTCCCGCGGACATCCTTCTGCTGGATGAACCCTTCGCAGCTTTGGATGTCATCACCCGCTGGGACATGCAGGACTGGCTCAAAAATATGCGCCAGACCCTCTCCCGCACCGCGGTGCTCGTGACCCACGACGTGGACGAGGCGCTCTACCTGTGCGACCGCATTCTCATTCTGTCGGGCCGTCCCGCGCGTATCCGCAGAGAAATCCCGATTGAGGATACTGTCCGCGACCGGGACTGGCTGCTGGGGCAGGGGGAGCGGAAGAGGGAGATCATCGGACTGCTGCGGGGGAACGGCTGAATCGCCGGGCCCTTTCCGTTAACGTCTACTGGAAATCCAATACCACCGACGCCTTCTCTTTGATGCTTTCCTGAAACAGGCGAACGCGTTCCATGACCTCTTCCTCAGATAACTGGCCGGGTAGGGTCGCCGCCAAGGTACCCGGCCGCGCGGAAAAGCCGTGACAGTATATCCAATCAAAATTCAGATCATTGCATAAATTAATGGTGTCTTCCAATTCTTCCGTGGCTTCAGACGGAAAACCGACAATAACCGATGTACCGAGTTTGAATCCTTGGGGCGCGGCCTCTTTGAGGTCAATCAACATTTGCCTGGTTTCGTCTATATCACAGCGCCTGTTCATCAGCCCCAGAATG
>WQUU01000063.1 GCA_009781925.1 Bacillota bacterium
ATGCCCATCGTCCTTGGGGTTCATTTTTTGGTATTTGCGCTGGGCGGCGTATACTATATTATGTGGCATATGGCCGGAATCAGCGACTCGCTGCGAATCGTTTTGCTCGAAGTGATTTCCTGCGTCATCTTGCTGGTTGTCGGCACAATTTTCGGCTGGGTTCTGTCACGCGCCGCGCTGGTGCTGATGTCGGCGCTGACAGGGTTGATAGCGCTCACGAGCCGATTGTTTTGGCAGATGCTGCGCAGCGGCAGGCTGCGCCCGCGGGTAAAGGACAGGGCCGTGATGGTGGTCGGAGCCGGCGAGTCTGGCATTTATGTTATTGATAAACTCCTGTCTCAGGAGAGACGCGACGCCAGATCGATTGTGCTCGTTGACAACGACCCTTGCAAACGGGGGGTGCGCATTCACGGCGTCGCTGTGCGCGGGGCTCCCGAGGATATCCCCGATCTGGTCAGCAAATATGGCGTTCAGGAAATTTTGATCGCGATCCCGAGTCTGCGCGGGGAGAAATATGCTGATTTGGCTTCGCTGTGCGGTGAGACAGGCTGCCGCGTGCGTATTCTGACAACGGTCGTGGATGGTGCGGGCAGCGGAATGATCCGTGACCGTCAGCAGCAGGAGATGCGGTTTCGTGAACTGAATCCGACGGATTTTCTCTCCCGTGAGGAGATTGTACTTGATACGGCCAGCATCAGCGAGTATTTGACCAATAAGACAGTGCTTGTAACCGGGGGCGGGGGGTCGATCGGCGCTGAACTCTGCCGCCAGGTGATAAAGTATGCGCCGAAGGCGCTCTATATTTTTGATGTCTATGAGAACAACGCGTATGAACTGCTTGACGAGTTGCGGCGGCTCTATGACGACCGTGTGATCATACGGGTGCTGATCGGCTCCGTGCGGGATAAGACCCGCCTGAGCGCGGTATTCGGCGAGGCGCGGCCGGATGTCGTTTTCCATGCGGCCGCACACAAGCACGTGCCCCTGATGGAGTACAGCCCGGGTGAAGCAATCAAGAACAATGTGATTGGGACGCTCAACGTATTGGACGCCGCCGTGGCGTTCGGAACCGAGCGTTTTGTCCTGCTGTCGACCGACAAGGCGGTCAACCCTACAAATGTGATGGGCGCGACAAAGCGTGTGTGCGAGATGCTGGTTCAGCTTTACGCGAGCCATTCAA
This sequence comes from Bacillota bacterium, assembly GCA_009781925.1. Taxonomy (GTDB): domain Bacteria; phylum Bacillota; class Clostridia; order Oscillospirales; family Oscillospiraceae; genus WQUU01. Next base: position 1,181 of record WQUU01000063.1, read on the forward strand.
TGATGAAATGTATGGCGGTACGTTTTGGTAACGTACTTGGATCACACGGGAGCGTAATCCCGCTGTTTGAGAGCCAGATCCGGGACGGCGGCCCCGTGACCGTTACCCATCCGGAGATTACGAGGTATTTCATAACGATTCCGGAAGCCGCGCAGCTTGTTCTGCAGGCCGGCGGGCTGGCGGACAACGGCGCGATCTACGCGCTTGATATGGGCGAGCCGGTTAAGATTTTGGACTTGGCGGAAAAAATGATCCGTTTTTATGGCTATGAACCGTATGACGACATACAGATCGCTTTTACGGGACTCCGCGCCGGCGAAAAGATGTATGAAGAGCTGCTGACAGACTTGGAAAGGGATCAGATTCGCCGCACGTCGCATGACAAGATATTTATCGCGCCGCCGATTCCGTTTGACAGAGCGTGGCTGATCGAGAAAGTGCGGCAATTGGAATCGTCCGCGGAGCGGAACGCAAAAGACGCGCGTATGCGCGGGTTGCTCCAGGAGATTGTGGAGACCTATCAGCCGTTGGAGGAAGAGACGCAGCGCGTATTGGCAGTATGAGATTTCGGAGGAGGGATTCCTTTGTATGGAAAATACGGAAAACGAATTCTGGATTTTATGCTTGCCTTGTTTGGATTGATTTTGTTCTCGCCGCTGTTTTTGTTGATAGCGGTTATTGTTAAACTGGATTCGCCCGGCCCCGTATTCTTTCAACAAAAGCGCATGGGGATACATAAGACAACATTCAATATGCTGAAATTCCGTACGATGAAAATCAACGCGCCGCATGATACGCCGACACACCTGCTTGAAAATCCGGATCAATATTTGACTCGTTTCGGAAAATTTTTGAGAAGAAGCAGTTTGGATGAGGCAATTCAGGTTGTCCATATCCTCTCGGGGAAAATGAGTATTATCGGGCCGCGCCCTGCCCTGTGGAATCAATATGATCTGATGGACGCGCGTGACAAATACGGCGCAAATGACGTACGCCCCGGCCTTACCGGTTGGGCGCAGATCAACGGCCGCGATGAACTTCCGATTGCGGATAAAGCGCGGCTGGATGGCGAATATGTGCAAAAGTTGAGCTTTCGGTTTGACATGAAATGCTTTTTCCTGACGATTGGAAAGGTTTTAAAGCGGGACGGCATTGTTGAGGGCGGCGCGGAACCGAATCAAGTTGCTGACGCGGCGGAATTGCATAAGGTTATATTGAAGTGAAAAAGATACTGATTACCGGCGCAAACAGCTACATCGGCACTTCCTTTGAGAAATGGGCCGGCCAATGGCCGGGCGGGTATTCGGTTGACACGGCGGACATGACAGACGGCGCTTGGAGGAGCAGACCCTTCGGCGGCTACGATACGATATTTCACGTGGCGGGGATTGTGCATAAAAAAGAGCGCAAAAAAAATGCGCAATTATATTATAAAGTGAATCGTGATTTAACATTTGAAGTTGCCAAAACTGCCAAAGATGCGGGCGTGAGACAGTTTATTTTTTTGAGTTCCATGAGCGTTTACGGCTTAGAAAGCGGCTATATTTCAATTGACGCGCGGCCTGCCCCCAAGAGCAATTACGGCAAGTCAAAACTTGAGGGAGAGCAGTTGCTTAGGCAGTTGAACGACGAGGAATTTAAGGTTGTAATATTGCGCCCGCCGATGGTATATGGGCGAGGCTGCAGAGGGAACTATACATTGTTATCAAAAATCGCCAAAAAAACTCCGTTTTTTCCCGATATAGACAACCGGCGCAGCATGCTCTATATCGACAACTTATGCGAGTTTATTCGATTGATGGTCGAGAACGGGGAGGCCGGCACATTCTATCCGCAAAACGATGCGTACGTAAAAACAGCGGAGATGGTCAAACTGATCGCACAGGCGCGCGGAAGGGAAATCGCATTGGTTCACTTTATGAATTGGGCGGTTAAACTGCTTGGACGGATGCCGGGAAAACCCGGGGCGCTGGTGAATAAGGTGTTTGGGAGTTTGGTGTATGATAAGAAGATGAGCGCGTATAGTGAGAAATATGAAGTGTGCGATTTTATTTCATCTGTCAGAATGACCGAAGGCACAGAGCCGGCGTGAAAAAATCTATTCCCTATCCGATTGAGGCCTGCAAAAGCAGGCCTTTTGGATGGGTAGAGCGTGAAACCCGGAGATAAGCCGATCCTCCCGCGCAGACGGAAACGTCGTCAGCAACACCTCGCAGCGGCCCCGCAACCGGTATTTGCCCAAGGTTGCCGGCACGACAGCGGATTCCAGCGCGCTCAGTGTGATATTGCCGTACGGCGAGACAAGTTCCGCATTGCCGGAAGCAAGCAGCAAGCAATGGCAGCTCACGGCATCGGTCACAATCGCGGCTTCCGATTCGATCTCCATCAAGCGCATGGAAAAATAGGGCCAATCTGTCAATATTTTTTCGGTGTAGCCATCGCGCCGCGTGGCCGGATTTTGCGCCGAATTGCGCGGCAGAAGCGATGTGTCTATCACATCTACGGCCTTTTCTATGTGGAGCGGCCGCAGCTTGCCGTCAAGGCCAACGCGGCCATAGTCATGTACGCGGTAAGTGACGTTGGAGCTCTGCTGTACCTCCGCAATGAGCACGCCGGCGCCGATGCTGTGGAGCATCCCCGCCGGGACGGTGTAGCAGTCACCCGGTTTGGGTTGAACCAAGTTGAGTTTTTCCGCAATGTCACCGCTCTTCATAGCGGCGCGCAGCCCTTCTTTGGAGAGTGGCTCTTTGAGCCCCAGAAGCAACTTGGAGTCTGGCGCCGCGTCCAGGACAAACCAGGCTTCGTTTTTACCGCTGTCGCGCTCCTCACGTCTGGCATAGTCGTCCGCCGGATGCACCTGTAGGCTGAGATTCTGCCGCGCGTCGATGAGCTTTACCAGCACGGGCAGTTCGCGCCGGCCCTCGCCGATCCACTCCGGATATTTTGCAAAAACGGACGCGAGCGTATGCCCGGCCAGCATACCGTGTTGAATCAGGCTCTCACCGTCTGGATGCACGCTGATCTCCCAACTCTCGGCTATGGGCCATACCTCGGCCTTTTTCCCATATTGGACAGCGAGTTTTTCACCGCCCCATAGATAGTCCTTAAAAACGGGCCGCATCTTCAATGGCTGCATCACATCCGCCCCCATCGGTTCGCCAGCGCCTCCAACTCCGTGAGGCGTTTATGCGCGTTCTCGCGGCTGCCCGATTTTACCCCCACATAGATTTTTATTTTGGGTTCGGTGCCGGAGGGCCGCATCACCAGCCAGCTTTCGTCGTCAAAAATAAACTTGAGCACGTCGGATTTCGGCAGCCGGATTTGGCGGCTCTCGCCGGTTCCCACGGCCACGTGCTCTGAGGCCCTATAGTCTTCAAACACGGCGAGGCCGAGCCCGGCGGTCTGTTCGAGATAATGCGCCCGCAGTTCGGCGATGATCCGGGCGATGCGTTCTTGCCCCTCCTTGCCGGGCATGGAAATCGAGACAAGCTTTTCGCTGTAATACCCGTACTGCTGAAACAGCTCTTCCAGCGCCTCGTAGAGCGTTCTGCCCCGCGCTTTGTGGTAGAGCGCCATCTCGGCAATCAGCGCGGCGGCGATGACGGCGTCCTTATCGCGCACGAAGTCGCCCGCCAGATACCCGTAACTCTCTTCAAACCCAAACATAAATGTCTGCTCGCCGCTGTGAGACCATTCCTCGGCCAGCTCGCCGATATACTTAAATCCCGTGAGTGTGTCCGCCAGCGCCGCGCCGTATCTCCGGCAGATGGCCGTGGCCAATTCCGTGGTGACGATGGTTTTGATCACGGCGGCATTGACGGGCAGTTCCCCGCGCTCCCGCTTGGTCTGCAGGATATATTCACAGAGCAGCGCGCCGGTTTGGTTGCCTGTAAGCACCTCAAATGAGCCGCCCGGCGTGCGGCACAGGATCCCGATGCGGTCGCAGTCGGGATCGGTGGCAAAGATCAGATCCGGCCCGGTGACTTTCGCCAGCTCAATAGCCAGCTGGTAGACGGCGGGCTCTTCGGGATTGGGGTACGGCGCGGTGGGGAAATCTCCGTCCGGCAACTCCTGCGCCTTCACCACGTCCACGCGGGAGAACCCCAATTCCCGCAGTACCCGCCGGACGGGGATGTTTCCGCTGCCATGGAGCGGCGAATACAGAATTTTGAGATTACCGGCCTTTTCGGCGAGGAGTTCCCGGCGCATGACCAGGGATTTGACCTTTGCGAAGTAAGCGGTATCCACCTCTTCACCGATGATCACGAGCTGCCGCGATCCGGTTGCCTGTTCCGGCGTGACAGCCTTAACGTTTTTAAAGAGGTCAACCGCCTCAATGCATTTTAGAATGGCCGAGGCCGCTGTGTCGGTGATCTGACCGCCGTCGGGGCCGTACACCTTGTACCCGTTATACTGTTTGGGGTTGTGCGAGGCTGTGATCACAATGCCCGCGTCGGCTTTCAGGTTCCGAACCGCGAACGAAAGCATGGGAGTGGGATGCGGGCTGTCGAACAGGCGCGTATCAATCCCGTTCGCGCACAGCACGCAGGCGGCCCGCTCGGCGAATTCCCTTGACATATGGCGCGTATCATAGGCGATGACGGCCAGGGGCCGCCATTTTTGCGCCAGCAAATAGTCGGCGAGACCCTGGGTCGCCCGGCCGACGGTATAGACATTCATGCGGTTTGAGCCCGCGCCGATTTCACCGCGCAGGCCGCCGGTGCCGAAAGTGAGCTCGCGCCAGAACCGGTCGCGGATGGCGGACTCGTTTCCGCGGATCGCTTCCAATTCCGCCTGCACAGCCCCGTCGCCGGCGTTATCCCGCCAATAGGAATAGCGTTCTTCCATTGTCATGCCCGCTCACCTTGTCCCGCTAGTTTTTCGTATTGTTCCATCACGCGCCCCAGCATTTTGGATATGGAATATTCTTCCTGGGCGCGCCGGAACGCGGCCATGCCGAACTGTTTCCGCAGGCAGGGGCTGTCCACCAGCTTCTGCATCGCGGCGGACAGCGCCGCGGCGTCGCCCGGCGGCACAGTGAACCCCGTCACGCCGTCTAAACTCACATATGGTACGCCAGAGGGCAGAGCCGTGTTGATTACCGGTTTGCCGCAAGCCATGGCTTCGATCTGTACCAGTCCGAATGCTTCGGACTTTTCGACAGACGGCAGCACAAACACATCACAGCCGGTGAAGGCTTTTGCAAGCTCCTCGTCGCTCACATGACCGCGCCAGATGACTTTGTCCTCGAGACCCAGCCGCGCGGCTTGCTCTTTGAGGGATTTTTCCAGTGACCCGTCACCGATCAGCTCCAACTCCGCGCCCTTCACATGTGAGAACGCCTCCAGCAACACATTACAGCCCTTGTAGTAAATGAGGCGCCCCACAAATAAAAACCGCACCGGCGCGGCGGGGGGACAGGGCGCCGCGCCTATAGGGTCATACCGCGCAAGAACCATGGGATCTACGCCGAACGGGATCACCGCGCACTTTTCGCGATATGCGGCCAGATAGTCCGAGCCGTCGATGTGCCCCTGTGTGGCAACTATAATAAGATCGGCCCGCTTCAGCAATTTATGCAGGAGCGGCCGGTAGAACATAAGCAACAGCTTTTGGCGCACTACATCGCTGTGCCACCACAAAATGATCTTTCCCTGAAAGCCGAACAGCGCCACGGCGGCGTCCGCCAGCGGAAACGGCATGTGGATATGGAGAATATCCCGATCCTTTTTCAGGCGTTGGAATTGCCGGAAAAAGTCAAATGAGACCGGCGTCGAGAACAAGATCCCCAAACTCCCGGCGCGGTGCACCTCCACACCGTTGACAGCTTCAATCGCTCTCTTGCCCTTCTTTTGACAGACAAGCACTTTCATATCCGTGCACGCATTTAAACCCTCGGCAATTTGCTGTACCACACGTTCAACGCCGCCCGTCACGGGATAATAGAGTTTATTGATCTGCAGAACTTTGATTTTGTGCATTGTGCTCCCCCGCCAACTCCGTGTATACATCCATGACGATCTCGGCGGCGCGGCCCCAAGTGAAACGGCGCGCCCGCTCCAACCCTTTTCGCGAGAGCTCCTCCCGCAGGGCTTCATCCGCCCAAAGCCGCGTGAGCCCCGCCGCGATCTCATCCACGGAACCGGGATCCACCAACAGCGCCGCGTCACCGACAACTTC
>WQUU01000064.1 GCA_009781925.1 Bacillota bacterium
TTCATTGTTAATTGTCCCGCCTGTCCCGCCGCCAGCAGCCACATGGCCGGCGACGACGCCCCCGCCAGCGTGACGGGGGAGAGGGGAGGGGGCATGGCGGCGCGGAGCTTCTCTATCGTCTCGGCGGGATCCCTGAGGGCGCAGGTAATGTGAAGCTGTTCCCGCGCCCGGGTCATGGCCACGTAGAGCACGCGCAGCTCCTCGCTCATGGCCTCGGCGTTTAATTTCGCCCCGACGGCGCGAAAGGCCAGAGAGGGATACTCCAGCCCCCGGTCGGCGTCCGTCACCCTGGGCCCCAAGCCGAGTTCCCCGTGGACGAGCACCGGTTCCCGCAGATCATTTTTGTTCCACTGCCGCGCCGTGTCAGAGAGGAAGACGATGGGAAACTCCAGGCCCTTGGACTTGTGGATGCTCAGGATCCGCACCGCGTTTCCCCCAGCGGGGGCAAAACCCGGCGCCGGCTCTTCCCCGCGCTCCTTGAGGCGGTTGAGCCAGGCGTTGAAGGCGAAGAGCCCCCGCCAGCCCGCGGCCTCGAAGGCGGTAGCACAGTCCAGGAGAGCCTCCAGATTGCGCAGCCGCGCCTCTCCCCCGGGCAGAGCGGCGAAAACCGCCTCCGCCGAAGTCCGCGCGTAAATCTGCGCCAGCAACTCCGAGACGGGTAGATCGGAGGCCAGAGCGCGCAGGGACGCGAGCAGGGATAAAAAGTCCGCGCTATTTTTATCCCTATCCTCCGCCAAAACACATAACGCGTCATAAAAATCCCCGGACTCCGCCGCGCGGATCTCGCTGAACTGATCCGGCGTGAAGCCGAAGAGGGGGGAACCCAGCGCGGCGATCAGCGGCACGTCCTGCCGGGGGTTGTCGATGACAGCCAGCAGAGACATCAGCGAGAGAATTTCTGCCGAGGCGAAGAAACTCCCGCCCTGGGCGGATTCTACGGGGATGCCCCGCCGGCTGAGCGCGGCGTGGAAAGTCCCCGCCGCGCCGCTGGGCGAGCGCAGGAGAATGGCAATGTCCCCGGGCGCGGCACCGGTTCTCAGCATCCCGTCAATTTTGCCGGCCACAAATTCCGCCTCGGCCTCCAGACGGTTCGGGGCCTCCTCGTCTTCGCCGGAGTCCAGAAGCGCCAGCGTATACAGCGTGCAGCAGGGCCGGTCGCTCTCCGGATAAATCGCGGAAGGGATGAGCCCCTGCCCGTTTTTATAGTCCACCTCGCCCAGTTCCTCGGTCATGAGGGTCTCAAAAACCCCGTTCACCGCCTCCAGCAACCCGGCCCGGGAGCGAAAGTTCTCCCGCAGCGGAATGCGCGTCGGAGCCCGCAGCGCCGTGATGTCTCCGTCGGCGGGGAGATCGGAAAACCGGTTTAATTTTTCGAGGAAAAGAGCCGGGTCGGCCAGGCGGAAGCGGTAGATGGACTGTTTCACGTCCCCCACCAAAAAGAGATTTCTGTCCTGCCGCGAGAGGGCGTGGAAGATCAGATCCTGAATTTTGTTGACATCCTGGTATTCATCCACCAAAATTTCCGTATACCGCTGGCAGAGCTCGGCCGCGAGCCACGTACGCGCGCCGGTCTCTTCGTCGAGGAGCAGCTTTGCCGTAAAGTGCTCCAAGTCGGAAAAGTCCAATAAACCCAGCCGGCGCTTCTCCGACCTGTAGGCCGCGTCGAAGTCCAGGGTCAGACCCAGCAGGGCTTCCATGGCCGGGGCGACGCGCAGAAGGTCGGCGCGGAGTTCCTCCGCGGGGGCAAAGAGGGTGGATGTAAGGCCCTCCATCGCCTTTTTGCAGGCGCCGCGGCGGCGTTTGACTTCCGTGGCCGTATCGCTGTCGCCCATACCCTTCGGCGTGTTCAGCCGGGGAAAGGGAACCGGCAGCCGGCTATAGGCCGCGTCCCAGCTCTGCTCGGCGGCCCGGCGCAGAGCGCGGATGGCATCAGAGGTGACCGATACGCTGTCCAGATAGTTCCCCACGGGTCTGCGCGCGAGCAAAGCACAGAGCGCTTTCATCTCCCCACCCCAGTAATCCAGAAGTTCCCGGACACGCGTGAGCAGATAGGCCCCCCAGACGGTGTCCTCCAGCCCGCGGCTGTCTTGCGGCGCGAAAGCGCCCATTTGCTCCCGCGCCCAAGTCTCCGGATAGGGCTGGCTCCGCAGCTTTGTGTGCAGAGAGAGTACGAGCCGCATGAGCCGCGCGTCATCGAGCCCCGCGCCCACGGTGTCCACCAGGGCGCGAAAAGCGGCGTCCTCCTCAATGTGGGCGTAGCGCGCTTCCAGCAGTTTCTCCAAAGCGGAGGCCTTGAGTTGGGCCGCGTAGTCCTCGTCGGGGATTTTAAAGTCGGGGCTGATATCCAGAAGATGGCCGTATTCTCTCAGAAGGCCGGTACAGAAGCTGTGGATGGTGCCGATGGCCGCGGTATTGCAGAGACTGATCTGGCGGCGCAGGCGCCGGTCGTTTGGGCGCGCCGACAACAACTCGTTGAGCGCGCCCAGAATACGGCTCCTGAGCTCGGCGGCGGCGGCGCGGGTATAGGTGATGACCAGAAAGTTGTCGATATTTTTGGGGTCGCTTTCATCGGTGATATAAGACAGCAGCCGCTCCACCAGCACCCGGGTTTTTCCGCTCCCCGCCCCGGCGGAGACCAGAATACTGTCGCCCCTGGCGTGTACGGCGGCGTACTGCGAGGGAGTCAAATGAAATGATGCCATAAAATCAAATCCCCGTTGTTCACTGTTCATTGTCCGTTGTTCACTGCCCCTCCAGCCGTTCCCAGACTTCGCTCGCTTTCAGGTTCGCCTGATACCGCCGCCTGTCTCTTGCCTCGTCGAACTGGCAGGCGCTGACGAAGGGGCAGTAGAGACAGGCGTTGTCGCCGGGCCCCCGGTAAGCGGGCTCGGCGGGAATTCCGCCGCCGTGCAGTTCCCCGGCGAGGGCCTCCAGGCTGCGCTCCACATGCCGGCGGAGCAGCTCCAGGCGCTCCGGGCTCACCGTGTCCGGGATATAGCGCTTCGCGTCCCCGGCCTCCATGGCCGCTAAGACGGCGGGATCGTCCAATACGAGCCCCGAGCGGCGGAGTTTCGCGGCCCGCAGCCTGTTTATTTCGCCGTCCTCCAGATTCCGCTTGGCGGAGATGAGCGTGTCCCGGGCCGGGACAACCAGCGCCCCGGCGGGCGCCACCTCCCTGTGGTACAGCGCCACGCCGTTTTTCTGGAGACTGAAGAGATACAGCAGCGTCTGCAGGCCCCTGCCGTACAACACGTCGCTGAGGGAGAAGGCCCTTTTCCCGGTTTTATAGTCCACCACCCGCAGATAGAGTGTTCCGCCGTGCACCCAGCCGTCCACCCGGTCGGCGATCCCCTCCAGAAGGACGGCGTCTTTCCCGTCGCCGATGCGGATCGGCGCGGCCTGCCCGTTTTCACCGAAACGCAGTTCAAAGCCCAGGGGAACAAATTCGGATTCCCTGAGCTCCGCCGCCATATCCGCCGCCGCCCGCCGCACCGCCCCCTCCAGGCGGCGGAAGAGGTAGACAAAGCGCTCGGACATCTCGGCGAAACCGCCGAGGGCCTCCGCGGTATACTGCGCAACGCGCTCGCCCGTAAGCGCCTCGATCTCGGCGGGGGACACCGCGGCAAAGCCGCCCCGTTCCATGACAGACCGCGCCACGCCCTCCAGAACATAGTGCATAAACGAACCAAACTCCGGAGCCTTGAACCCGGCGGGCTTGCGGGGCTCGGCCCGCAGCCCGTATTTGAGGAAATAGGCGAAGCGGCAGTCGGCCAAGAGTTCCGCCCGGGTAGGGGAGAGCCGGGGCAACTCCCCGTACAGCGCGCGGACGAAGACCGGCGAGAGGCCGCCCCGGGGCCGCGCGTCACTTTTTTTGAGGGCCGCCAGAATGTCCGCCGGCGTTTTCGCCCAGGTCAGCAGTTCTGCGGTGAGAAGGGGGAGAACCGGAAGCCGCAGGAGTTTTGCGATCCGCAGCAGCAAAAAGCTGGGCCGCACCTCCTCTCCGGCCGCCGAACGGGAACAGTAGCAGAGAGTCAGGCTCTCCGAGGGCAGACTCAGGCAGTTGTAGATCAAACAGAGCTCCCGGTTTAAACTGTCCTCACTCCAGCCGCCCAGGGGGAGGCCGTGTTCGCAGAGCGTCTCCAGCTCTTCCGGACTGAGAACGCCCCGGCTCTCCGGCAGGCCCGGCAGGCGTTCATCCGACACGCCGAGGACGATGAGGTGCTTGATGTGCCGGCGGCGCATCCGGCTGAAATCCCCGGCGGATACCCGATCCAGAGAGATGGGGATGGTGCCCACGTCGTACTGGGACAAAGTGAGCGCGAATAAGGCGGCGAAGCGCTCCTGATCCATCGGCATCTCCCCCAGCACCGCCGCGCACTGCTCCAGCGCGCGGATGACAATGTCCCAGAGCTGGACATATTCCGCCGCCAATTCTTCCTGTCCGTTTTCCCTCAAAAGGCTTGCCCGGCTCTCCAGCCGCGCCGCCAAACCGATGTCCTCCAAAAAATCCGCCAGAGCGGCGGCCTGACCCTCCGCGGTCTGCGCCGCCAGGCCCCGCTTGCGCAGGCGCTCCAGCGGCTCGGCGGCCCGCCTGCGGAGCGCGTCAAGCGTGTCCCGCAGGGCCGCGCTCTCCCCCGTCTCCTCGGCGCCGTAGCCGAGGGGGGAGAGCGTCCAAGCGCTCTCTTTTGTCCAGGCGCTGCCCCGGATACCCCAGAGGAGCACATAGTTCTCCAGCAGGTCGCACTCCTCAGAGGAGAGCCCCGCGAGGCCGGTTTTTAAGTAGGCGAACATGTCCGCATAGGCATAGCCGCCGGCAATGCTGTCAAAAGCGGCGGAGAGCAGGGCGGGCAGGGGCTTCGCCAACAGGTCAGTTTTTCGCGCGCAGTAGAGCGGCACACCGTATTGGCCGAAGACCCGCGTGAGCGCGGCCCGGTAGTCCTCAAAGCCCCGCGCGGCCACGGCGATGTCCCGGAAGCGGCAATGTGTCTCCCGCGTAAGCCGCAGCGCCGCGGCCGCCGCCATGCGGCACTCGTCCTCGACGCTCCCGGCCTGATAGAGGGCGACGGCGGCCCCGGCCTCCCCTTCGAGGGTCTCCGGGCCGTACGCAAACAGATGCTTCTCCAAAAACCGCAGCGTTTTTACGCGCGCGGTCTCCTCCGAGAGGGAGATGACCGAGGTCTGTGCGCCGCAGTCCGCTGCCATGCGCAGCAGAGCGCGCGCCGCCGCCGACGCGTGAACGAAGACCTCGTTTTCCTCGTTCAAGGCGGGTGTCGTGAGGCAGACGGTGAGTTCCGCGCCGCAATCAAGCAGGCTCCGCAGCACATTCTCCTCCTGCCGGGTGAAGTCCGTGAAGCCGTCGATGTAGAAGTTCCCTCGCGCGGCGGAGCTCCGCGAAATGCGCTCCGCCAGCCGGCACAGCCTGTCCATGGGATCAAAGCGCCCACTGGCGGCAATGGCCTCATAGGCGCCATAGAACAGAGCGATGTCGCGCAGTTTCTCCTCCAGAAGGCTGTCCGCGCCGGACACGGCCAGGAGGTCGGCGGGCGCAAGCCCGGCGGACTTGCAGGCGTCGATGGTATATAGAAGGCTCTGCATCAGCGCGGGCCGGGCCCGCGCCGCGCCGTAGACCTTGAGCTGCCCGGAGATTTCCTCCAACCCCCGGGCGGCGCAAAGCAGCCGCCCTCCGCGATCCAGCAGGCCGGGAAAGCCGCCGAGTTCCGCCTCCACCCGCCGCGCCAGGCCGGTAAAACTCAGCACCTCGGCAAAGAGGGACAGGGAGGGCCCGCAGGCCGCGCAGAGCTCCCGCTCCGCCTCGTGGCTGTACTGTTCCGGCACGATGAGAAAGCTGCCGCCCTCCCGCGCCCGCACATGTTGTTTGATCCGCGCCATGACGGCGGCGGTCTTTCCGCTCCCCGCCCGGCCCAGAATTAAGGTTAGCAATCCAATCACCCACACCATTATACCATAAAAAAGAGGTCGTGGCAAAATGAAAAACGGGGCAAACAGCAAAAAACGGGGCGTCCGAGGCCGCCCCCTACAACATGCGTGATGTTCTGTAGGGGTCGGCGTCCTCGACGACCCGCTTTTCTGCGTATGATATTATTTCAGCATATTCAAAATCGCGCCCTTGGGCTGAACCCCCACCGCGCGGTTCACGGCTTCGCCGTCTTTGAAGATGACAAGGGTGGGGATGCTCATGACGCCGAACCGCTGCGCCAGCGCGGGCTGTTCGTCGATGTTGATCTTCCCCACTTTGAGGTCGGCGCGCTCGCCGGCGATCTGATCCACGACGGGGGAGAGCATCCGGCAGGGCCCGCACCACGCGGCCCAGAAGTCGATGAGCACCGGTTTGTCGGCGCGCAGAACCTCCGCGTCAAAGTTGTCTTTTGTGATAGTTATGACTGACATATTCATTTCCTCCTGTTCATATTTATCCGGTCACTGTGTCATAGGGCCAGTCAATGATCCCGCCAAAATCATAGACATTGGTGTAGCCGAGACCGACCAGCGTGTGCGCCGCGGAGGAACTTCTGTTCCCGCTGCGGCAGTAGATCAAAATGAGGGCGTCCTTATCCGGCAGCATGGCCGCCGCCAGATCTTTGATCTGATCCACGGGGATGTTGACCGCCCCGTCGATCCGCTGCGCCGTATATTCCTCCTTTGTGCGGACATCCACCAGCGTATAGGCTGTGCCGGAATCCATTTTGGCCTTGGCGTCCGCGGCGCTGATCTTGTGGTATTCGGCGCTTGAATTACTTCCGACACACCCGGCCAGCAGAGCCGCAGCCATGACCAGCAGAGCGAGCAAAAGGACGCGTCTCATTCGTTTCATCTGTTCAAACCTCGCAGTAATATTTTTTCAGCGTCTTGACGACCTCCTCCGCCCGGTGGTCGGCGATGGCATAGGTGACATTCTGGCCCGTCTTGCTGCAATCGAGAATGCCGTAAGCCCTGAGCAGGGTCAGATGCTGCGAGAGCGCCGACAGGCTGATGTTCGGCACGAATTTTGAGAGTTCCCCCACCGTCATGGGCCGCTCCATCAATCCGCAGAAGATGAGCAGTCGGTTTTCGTTGGCCAGTATTTTTAACAGTTCCGCAATTTGCTTCGCTTGATCCCCCACAGTGCCGCTCCTACTTATAAGTATATTAGAAATTACTTAAATACTAACATGAGATTGCGGATTTGTCAAGAACTTTTTTTGCTGTAATATTTGCTGTTGTATTTTACGAAGAATGAATCTATAATGATAGGCAAAAGTGGCTAGTGTCTTGACCGCATTATAATTTAGGATACAGGTAATTGAGCTTGCCACGAGCTTGATCGGTGGTGAAATGCCAATCGACATGCTTTGTACAGTC
>WQUU01000065.1 GCA_009781925.1 Bacillota bacterium
GGTCTTTTCGGCTACCGCAGCGAATTTCTGACCGACACCCGGGGCGAGGGCATTCTGGCCGCCGTCTTTGACAGTTACGCGCCCAAAAAGGGCGAACTGAGCCGCCGGGGTACGGGCAGCCTCATCGCCTTCGAGACCGGCGAAGCGGTGGCATACGGGCTCTTTGGGGCCCAGGAGCGGGGCGCGCTGTTCATCACCCCCGGCACGGCGGTGTACGCCGGCATGGTGGTGGGCGTCTCGCCGAAGTCCGAGGACATCGTGGTCAACGTCTGCAAGAAAAAGCAGCTGACCAACATGCGCGCCTCCGGCAGCGACGAGGCCCTGCGCCTCACGCCGCCGAGGATTCTGAGCTTGGAGCAGTGCCTGGAGTTCATGGCGGACGACGAGCTGCTGGAGGTCACGCCCAAGAATTTAAGGCTGCGTAAGCGGATTCTGGATCACAGTTTGCGGATGAAGGCGCTCAAGGGCGGAAAATGATTTAACGAGACGCCCAAACTGGTGTCCCGCTTTACGTCCATTTAACATTGAGTGGGTTGACTTTGCGCCCGCCGCGTGATATGGTAATCCTGAATAAAATAGCCAAAAAGGAGACCACTCCATGTCAAATTACGCGATTGTCACGGACGCGGCGTCCACCCTTCTGCGGTCGCAGTGCCGGGAACTGGATATCGTCATACTGCCCATGCGGGTGCGGGTGGGGGATCAGGAATATTCCTGTGGCGCCGAGACCAACGGACTGGATATGAAAGATTTTTACAGCAAGATGCGCGACGGCGTCTCTACCGGCACGGCGGCCCTCAATATGGGCAACGTCCAAGACGGCATGCGCCCCCTGCTGGAGCAGGGGAGGGATGTGTTGCTGATCGTGTTCACCTCCGCGCTGAGCGACTCCTTTGACTACACCTGCGCGGCCGCGCAGGAGATGCGCGAGGCGTTTCCGGCGCGTACGATTGAAGTGGTGGACTCCCTCTGCGCGGATTTCGGCCAGGGCCTTTTGGTCTGCGCGGCGGCGAAAAACCGCGCAAACGGTATGGACATCCACGAAAACGCCCGCTGGATTGAACAAAACCGCCTGCACTACTGCCACTGGTTCACGGTGGACGACCTGCGCTATCTGCGCCGGGGCGGGCGCATCTCCGCCACAACGGCGCTGGTGGGCTCCGCGCTGGGCATCAAACCGATTCTGCACGTGGACAACGAGGGTCGGCTGGTGAGCGCCGGAAAGGCCAGGGGGCGGAAAAACGCCCTCACGGAGATCGTGGAGAAGGTCGGGGAGCTGGCTGTTGAGCCGGAAAAGCAGACAATGTTTTTGAGCCATGGGGACTGTATGGAGGACGCGGAGTTCGTGATGAACGAGATCAAGGCCCGCTACGGGGTAAAGGAATTCGTCGTCAACTACACGAGCCCCATCTGCGGGGCGCACTCCGGGCCGGGCACCCTGGCGCTGTTCTTCGTGGGGAAGGAGCGGTAGGGGGAGTTTTCTTACCGCTCGTGTTCCAAAACTCTATAGGCTTCCCCGTTTTTCTCCATAGTGCGGCGGGAGATGCTCAGCACATCCTCGTCCGGCATAGCAGGAGAAATACAACCTAAATTTTAATAAAAAATGCAGCGCAACAATTTTCTGTTGCGCTGTTTTTATGAGGATAATGAAAAAGATGAAACTGCCCTTGCATCTATAGAATACCAAACAGATGTTAGGAAAACAACAAGAATCCTGTTTCAAAACCATTAAGTTTTTTGTAGGGGCCGATGCCCACATCGGCCCGCAGGCGAAAAAGCCCACATCGGCCCGCAGGCGAAAAAGCCCACATCGGCCCGCAGGCGAAAAAGCCCACATCGGCCCGCATATCATTCCGCGTCCAGTCCCCTTGCCCGTTCGCGCAAATATTTCCGCAGCCAGGGGCCGATGTCCGGGGCGTCCAGAGCGTACTCGATGGTGGCCTCCAAAAAACCCTTCAGGTTACCGGTGTCGAACCTGCGGCCCTCGAAGTTGTAGGCGCACAGCTGCTTTTTGTGGGCCAGAGTCCCCAGAGCGTCCGTGAGCTGGATCTCTCCCCCGTGGCCGGGGGGCGTGTTCTCCAGGATGTCAAAGATCTCCGGCGTGAGCACATAGCGGCCCAGAACGGCGAAGTCGGAAAAACGCTCGTCCTCCCGCGGCTTTTCATTCATGTCCAGCACCCGGTAAGTCCGCTCTTCCAGCGGTTCCACCAGGAGGGAGGAGTATTTGCAGATCAGCTCCGGGGCGACCTCCTGGGCGCCCACGGCGGAGCACTCGTGTTTTTGGGCGGCGCGGATGACCTGGCCGAGGACGGGGTTTTTCGCGCGTATGACGTCGTCGCCCAACAGTACGGCGAAGGGCTCGTCCCCGACAAAGTGCTTGGCCCGCCAGACGGCGTGACCCAGGCCCCGGGTCTCCTTCTGGCGCACGTAGAAGATGTTGGCCAGATTGGCGACGTCCCGGACAAGCTTGGCTTCCGCGTCCTTGTGATCGCGTTTGAGGCGCTCCTCCAGCTCCGGGTGATAGTCAAAGTAGTCGTCCATGGCGCTCTTGGCGCGGTTGGTGACGATCAGGATGTCCTCGATGCCGGAGGCCACGGCCTCCTCCACGATGTACTGGATGACGGGCTTGTCCAGCAGGGGGAGCATCTCCTTGGGGATGGTCTTTGTGGCGGGGAGCATCCGCGTACCCAGCCCCGCCGCCGGGATGACAGCCTTTCTGACTCTCATAATCCGCTCCTTATCCTAAGAATTTCAAGATCCCCGTCCTCGGCAGCAGCGTCATCGCCGGCAGCCCCAAAACAAACATCACCGCAAACTCTCCCAGAGCGACTGTGCCACCCGCGATCAGCATACTGAGCAGAAAGGTATCAGCCAGGGGATCAACGGACATCGTGGTGGCTGCCCAGATCGCGCCCACGATCAGGCCGTTAAATAACACCGGCATCAGGCAGGCGAAAATGCGGTTGTGCCAGGAAAACACGCCCCGCTGCCGGTAGGCCCGGCCAAAATACGCCGTACACAGTCCGGCGAGCAGGGTAGCCAGCGAGCCGAAAACTACATCCAGCGCCACATTGGCCGAGGTAAACAGGTTTGAGAGCATACAGCCCACGTATAAGCCCCACACCGTCCAGGGCGCAAAAAAGGGCAGAATACAAAAGACTTCGGAGATACGAAACTGCACGAGCCCATAGGAGATGGGCGCGCAGGCGATGGTGAGCGCGCAGTAGAGCGCGGCGAGGACGGCGCACAGGACGAGCCGGCGGGTGGGCAATTTCATAAAATAGTTTCCTGTTGCGAGTTATTTTTGGAATACACACAGCCGCAGGTTTTCTGCCGGTACAGCCCCAGTTCCCGAGACAACGCGATGGAGCGCGCGTAGCCGCCCGACTTCTTGAAATCCGAGCACAGCCAGCGCACGCCGTACCGCGCGCCCATCGCCGCGCCAAGGACGTTGATCCGCGCGGCGTCCTTGTGAGGGGAGACGCTCAGAGTCGTGCAGAAATAGTCAAAACCCAGTTCTTGCGCGGTTTTGGCCGTTTCCTCCAGGCGGAGGGAAAAGCAGGCGGTACAGCGCGCGCCGCCCTCCGGTTCGCCCTCCAGCCCCGCGGCGGCTTTTTGAAAATCCTCCCCCCGGTAGGGCGCCTCCAGAAGCCTGACGGGCAGCGCCAACAGTTCCAGCAGCTTTTTTTGCCACAGCAGACGCTTAAAAAACTCCGCCTCCGGCTGGATGTTGGGGTTATAATAGAGAATCGTCACGTCAAAATGGGGGCAGAGCCGCTCCAGCGCCGCGCTGCTGCACGGCGCGCAGCAGCTGTGCAGCAGGAGGGAGGGCCGGCCCTCCAGCACGGTGATCTGTTTTTGCATGTCAAGACTGTAATTTGCCTTCATGGGGACATTGTAGCACAAAGTAAAATATCGGACAAGCCCCTATGCGAAAAGTCTCTGCGCAACAGTGATTTTTTGCTTGCAAATTGTGTCCTAGACACATTTATGGGATTGTGGTATAATAATGCATCTGATTTTCCTTATACTTATGTTATCGAAAGGGGCGCGGGTCTTGCAGATCATTCCCTCTCTCATAGGCGTCATAGTGGCGCTCGCCACAATCGCATTTTTTGTGATCCGGATCCCGGCGGTGGTCAGACTGGAAGCGCCGGCGGACGACCCGGCCTCCCTCTTCTCCTTCCCCCGGCGCCGCTACCCCATGAGGCGAAAAGATATTCTGCCGCTCCTGCTCATTGTGGCTGTTTATGCTGTTGTGGCCTTTTGGGGCCTGGGAGACAAGACGGCCCCCGAGACCTTTTACGACTTTGAGAGTAGCGGCAGTACAGTACAGCTCGAGCTCAAGGAGCCGACAGACATCTCCAACGTGATGTACTACTCCGGTCTTCGCGCCGGGGACTATACCCTCCAGTTTTCCGCGGATGGGCAGAACTTCACGGACGTGGGCACAATGAGGCAGGAGTACGGCGATCTGTTCAAGTGGAACACGCCCGAGCTCACGTTAAATATCCCCGGTGTGCGGGTTATCCGCATCGTGGCGAATACGCAGCTGGAACTGGGGGAGCTGGCCCTCTATGACGGCGCGGGGAATCTGATTCCCACGGATCAGTTTCGCTATGACGCCGGCGCGGCAGCGCTCTTTGACGAGCAGAGCACAATTCCCCCGGAGGGGCGAACCTATTTAAACAGCACATATTTTGACGAGATCTACCACGCCCGCACCGCCTTTGAGTTCATCCGCATCGGCCAGGGGCAGCAGAACCTCTTCCCCTATGAGACCACGCACCCCCCGCTGGGCAAGCTTATCATCGCCGGCGGCATCCTGATACAGGGCATGAACCCCTTCGGCTGGCGCCTCATGGGTGTGATTTTCGGCATTCTCATGCTGCCGTTTCTCTATGTCCTGCTCAAAAACCTCTTTGGCAGCACAACGATTGCCGCCTGCGGGACGCTCATCTTCGCCTTTGACTTCATGCACTACGTCCAGACCCGCATCGCCACCATCGACACCTACGGCGTGTTTTTCATCCTCGCCATGACCTTCTTCCTGTACCGATGGCTCACAGCGGATCCGGACAATCCAAAAATCCGCTGGTGGAGGCGAAGCACGCCGCTGTTTCTCGCCGGGCTCATGTTCGGCCTCGGCGCGGCCAGCAAGTGGATCGTGATCTACGCCGGGGGCGGCGCGTTCGTCATTCTGCTGATCTACTGGATCAAGCGGGGCATTGAGCTCTGCCGCGCGGGCCGCAGAAATGACTTCCTGAAAGCCCTCTTCGCCAATCTGGTCCAGCTGTTTGTGTTCTTTATCCTCATCCCCGCCGCCATCTACTACGTGAGCTATTGGCCCTTCGGCATGGCCAACGGCCTGTCCGACGGCAGCTTGTCCGGCAGTATGCATATGCTGCTCAACCCAAAGTATCTCAAGATCGTACTCGACAACCAGGCCTATATGTATCAGTACCACAGCACCCTGGTTGCCACGCACCCCTACTCCTCCGTATGGTGGTGGTGGCTCTTTGACTGGCGGCCCATTCTCTACTACCTCAATTATCCCACGTCCACGACGGTCTCCGCCTTCGCGGCGTTCACAAACCCCATTCTCACCTGGGGCGGGCTCATTTGCATGGTCTTTATGGCCTACCGGATCTTTTGGAAGAAAGACGGCCGGGCTCTGTTCATCCTGATCGGCTACCTGGCCCAGCTCATCCCCTGGATGGATGTCAGCCGGATCACGTTTGCCTATCACTACTTTCCGAGCACGATCTTTTTGACCCTGGCGGTCTGCCACTTCTTCAACATCCTCCGGAGCGCAAGCCCCCGCTGGAAGCGCTCAGCCCTCCTTTTCACGGGGGCCTGCCTCTTCCTCTTTGTGATGTTTTATCCCAAGCTCAGCGGCGTGGCCGTGCCGCGCTGGTATGGGACGTATCTGCTCCAGTGGCTCCCGTCCTGGCCGTTTTAAGGAGACCCCTCTATGCTCTCTGACTTCCACATCCACAGCACCTGCTCCCCGGATGGGCGCAACACCATGCCCGAGATGGCCGCGGCGGCAAAGGAGGCCGGAATATCCGTCCTCTGCTTCACCGACCACTGCGACCTCGACAGCTTTCCCGCAGGGGTGTTTGACCCGCGCTGCTTTGACTTCTGGCCGGAATACCGCGGCCGGTACGCCGATCTGTGCGCGCACCGCCCGGAGGGCATCGACCTGCGCCTGGGCCTGGAGCTCGGGGAAATAAACCATGCGCCGGAGTTGGCGCGGGATATCGCCGGTCACACGGAGTTTGACTTCATCCTGGGCTCCATCCACAACCTCAGGGATACGCAGGATTTCTTTCTGTTGCGCTATGAGAGCGAGGCCCACTGCGCCGCCCTTTTGGAGCGGTATCTGGACGAGCTCTGGGAGCTGGCGGGTTTGGACAGCTTCGACTGCATCAGCCACATCGGTTATCCCAGGCGCTACATGCTCCGGGCTGGATTTCAGACGGCGGTGGAGGACGCGCCCTTTGGGCCGAGGCTGGACGCGCTGCTAAAGCGGGTCATCGAAAACGGCAAGGGCATCGAGATCAACTGTTCGGGCTTCCGGCGTCCCGCCCTCAACGCGCCGCTCCCGGGGATTCCCATACTCCGGCGCTACCGGGAACTGGGCGGCGAGATCATCACCACCGGCAGCGACGCCCACCGCGTCTCCGACGCGGGCCGCGGTATTGAGCGGGGGGCGGAACTGCTGAGGGAACTGGGGTATCGGTATTATACGGTGTATAAGGGGCGCAAACCGGAATTCATTAAATTGTAGGGGACGATGCCCACATCGTCCCGCACATAGGCAGGACACGGGGCGATGTGGGCATCGCCCCCTACAACGCGGGGAGGTATTTCTATGCTGGCCATCGGTTCGGATCACGGGGGTTTTGCCCTCAAAGCTGAGATCATGGAACATTTAAAGGAGCGCGGCGTCGAATATAAGGACTTCGGCGCGTTTACGCCAGAGAGCACCGACTATCCGATCTACGGCGAGGCCGTGGCCCGGGCCGTCGTCTCGGGGGAGGCCCTGCGCGGCATTCTGGTCTGCGGCACCGGCATCGGCATCTCTATCGCCGCGAACAGAGTGCGCGGGGCCCGTGCCGCCCTCTGCGGGGACTGCTACTCCGCCGAGATGGCCAGGGCCCACAACGACGCGAATATCCTGTGTCTGGGCGGCAAGATCCTGCAGGCGCTGCGCCGTGACCTCCGCGGCGGGGATATAGAGCGCCTTTATGGGCGTGAGATTCTGCCCCATGCCGAGGTCAA
>WQUU01000066.1 GCA_009781925.1 Bacillota bacterium
GGCGCGTCAGATTCAGTGTTTCGCCGTCCTGCCAAACATCGGCTGACGTCAGCAAAATCGACCTCTGACCGTTAAAATCGAACTTGTGCAGATCAAGGGACGACCGCTCGTCCAAAACGCAGATTGAAACAGCGCTTCCGTCGGCGAGCGCTATATCGATCCACGCGTCCGCGCCGGGCAGAATTCCCTCGGCAACCCAAAAACCATCTCGGATGGAAACTTTTCCGCTCCGGCTGGCTACGCTGACAATCCCCTCCGCATAAAACGCCAGCTCCGGCAGGATGCCATCCGGCGCGTAAAAGTACCAGACGACGTTTTTCCCGTCCGCGTAATATGTAAGCGGCTGGCATGTGGCGTGGCGCAGCTTTACGCCGCCCAGATCAATATTGAACGGAAAGGCCGCATACTGACCCGAGGGAAACGTGAAGGGAGCGAACGGGAAGACAAAGGGCGATTCCAGACCATCCGCGGCAAGCGCAAACGTAAGCTCCGTCTGCGGCTCCAACGCGGTATGCCGCTGGTATGTGTTCACGAACACGAACCCTGACAGGCCGTCGTGCCTGACTGCCCATCGCAAAGCATGAGTATCTTTTGTATCTTCCGGCGCTCCGCCGGGGATGACGGTGTCTGCCCGCGCCAAAAGATTCCCGAAAGTTTCGATGAACAAATGCATACGCCTGAATTGGTTCAGATGCGGACGGCTTTCCCCGTATTCGGAGAGCGGCGCCTGAAAATCATAAGACTTTACCGGAACATCACAGGGATAACCAGTTTCCTGGGATTCCTGCAAGGTTGACAGAAACCCGTCCGGGTTCGTGCCGCCGTGGTACATGTAATAAGCGGGCAAAATATTTCCGCTACCAAGCATGCAAAACGCGATGGCGGTAATATCACTGGGGCTCAGCGCGTGCCGCCGCTGCCACGTGACTTGGTTGCCCCCTCCGATTTCGCAGGTCATGTACGGCCAATCGGTTCCGATGTCCGCCTCCGGACGCGCATCCTCACCCGGAAGCTCGCTGCCGATGCTGTTGACGTGAAGGCAGGGATGCAAGACATAGCCTTTGTCCGGGTTCGGCTCCTGCGTCTGCTGAACCAGACAGGGGTGGAAGAAGTAACTCTGATCCGGTTCCAGTTCCTGGGCGTGATGCACCCACGGTTGTTCGGGGTACCACGCGAACATCGGAAGCATTTCATCCTCGGGTACAGTGCCGCCCGGCCAGCCTGTGGCGGACCAGAAAGGCGCGTCCATGCCGTGGCTTATTGCCAAAGCTTTTAGTCTCAACATGTGCTCCTTACCCTTGCCGGGCCCCTGTTCGCCGTATTCGTTTTCCAGCTGAATTCCGATGATCGGCCCACCGTCGTCATATGACAGGCCTTCCACCTGACGGGCGATCTCACCGTAAAAACGGTCAACGAAATTGATATATGGTTCGCTGTTTGCGCGCACCTCAGGCAGGGCCTGTATCCAGTCGGGAAAACCCCCGTAGCGGGCCTCTCCGTGGACCCAAGGCCCTATGCGGAGCCAGAAATCGAGTCCGCATGACTTCACCTCTTCCACGAAAGCTCTGAGGTTCCGGCTGCCTCTCCAGTCAAACTGTCCCTGTATCTCTTCGTGATGATTCCAAAAAACATAAGTTGAAATGACGGTAATCCCCGACGCTTTTATTTTGAGCAGTTCTTTGCGCCAGAGTTCGGCGGGATAGCGGCTGAAATGAAACTCCCCCATGACAGGGATAAAGGGCGTCCCATCCCGCACAAAACTTGTGTTATCTATCCACAGCCCCGTTCCGTTCGGATCGCGTCTTCCCATACACATTTTACGGGGGTAGTCTTTATGTCCATTTTGCAGCATACATTGCGCTGTCATCCGGTTATCCTCTCGTCAATTTGAAAATTAAACTCTAATTTGAGCGGGCGCGCAGAACGCGCCCGCTCAACTCAAAACAATGATTACGGTTCTACCCGGAGCTAGTGGTTATTTCCACCAAATTCATCCAGGTAACGCATGAAGATTGTGGCAACCTCGGCACGGGTGGCCTGACCCTGGGGTACGATTGTGTCCGACGTGCGGCCCTGAACAATACCCGCAGCCACAGCCCACTGCATAGCGTCCAGCGCCCACGCGGAGATGTTGTCCTTGTCTGTGTAACCGGCCAAATTGGCCCGAGCGCTGACATCCAGGCCCTTGGCTTCGGCGTAACGGAAGAGCACCGTCACCATCTGCTCACGGGTGATGTTGTCGTCCCCGCCAAAATAGCCCCCGCCATAACCGACCATCAGGCCGTTCTCGTTTGCCCAAAGCACCGCGTCCGCATAATACTTACCGGACACATCGACGAACGGATTTGACGGATCAAAAGTAGGCTCATTGTCCAGGCGATACAGAATCAGCGCCAGCATTCCGCGTGTCAGGTTCATGTCCGGCGCGAAAAGGTTCCCGCCGACGCCATTCATCAGACCGTTCTCTGTGACAAACTTTACCGCGTCATAGAACCAGTCGTTCGCTCTCACGTCAAGATACGGGTTAACCCAATCAGGAGGCGTGGACGGGGACGGCGAAGGCGAAGGCGAAGGAGATGGAGACACCGGCAGCGGAAGTACCGGAGGAAGTACCGGCGGGGGAGTCGGCGTTACCGTGCCTGCGGAAGTAAACCGCGCCTCCAGCGTCCTGTCGGCGTTGGCTGTAAAGACGTAGGTCGCGCCGGCGCCTACTGTTTTCACACCGTTCTCATACCAGCCGTCGAATACATAGCCGCTGTTCGGCGCCGCGGCCAGCGTGACCACTGCGCCATAGACGTAGTTCCCGCCCCCGGTGACGGAGCCGTTTGCGCCCGCTGTTGCAGCGATGGCGTAAACATTGGGGGGCGCGAGCTCAAGCAACCTTTTTTGGGAATCAAAGTTGTAGAAATTCAGGTATCCGGGAGCCGTGATCGGATTATCGAGATCGAGGAAACTGAAAACGATCTGGCCGTCCACCATGAACACGACCTTTGTGCCAGACTCGGTTTGGACAAGACCCACCTGATAGTTCTGAAGAACTCCGTTCTCAATGAACGTGTTGGGAACGACATACATGTATTCCTGCTGGGAGTTTCTCCACCGCTGCAGCTCGATCTGGCCGCTCTTGACGATGATGGCGTAGCCGTCGTTTCCGGTCCAGGTCGGTATGCCGGGCGCATCACTATTGATTAGAATCCCGTAATAGTTCGTGCTGTTGAGGTCGAAGGAGGCTTGGAAACTCATTAGTCCGTTGGGCATGATGCTGTTGTACCCCGCGACGCCTGTTCCCGTAATGTCTAACCCGTCAGCGGTGGCCGCAATCTTGCCGTTGGTGCCATAGTACTGAATGAATGTCCAATTGCCAACATCTTGGATCACGTCGCCGATCCCCAGCGAGTCCGCCGGGACATAGGGGTAGACCGTCAGGGCGCAGGTGTCCGTGACATCGGGGCTGTCATCGGACGCCGCGGTGATCGTAACGGTGCCCACCGCGTGAACCGTGACCAACCCGTTGGCGTCCACCGTGGCAATCGATTCGTCACTGGAGGTCCAGTTCACCGCTTTGTCTGTGGCGGTTGAGGGCGATACCGTTGCGGACAGTTGGACGCTGTCACCTACATTGAGGGAAACCGCAGAGTGATTCACAACTACTGACTCCACGGGAACCCGGGTCAGCGCGTTCATGCGGACCAGCCCGATGTCGTCGATATAGATGTTTCCGCTGCCGGTGGCGTTGTTAATAAATACAGTCAGCGACGTATTGTTTCCGGTGTTGAACTGCATGGTATTGAGCGTCCACTGACCGGAAGCGCAGTCAACAGAGGATTGCGTCCCGTCATTCAGCCTCACGCCCGCGCTGGCGGTGACGCCCGTGTCCGCCTTCAACCACACGCCCAGCTGATAATCGGTGTTCGGGAGCAGATTCGAGATTGTCTGCTGGATACCGCCCAGCCCGTTGGATACCCGAACTCCCCAGTCTGAGGCTCTGGCATTTCCGCCTGTGGTCATCATTCCCGAACCCGTAACAAGCGAAGCCGTGGAGGTCCCGGACGAAGTCCAGGGCGCCATTGAGATGTTCTCAAATCCGCCATTCGTGATCAGGTTCATGTAGACGGTATTTACCTTCGCGAAAACGGGGGACGGAGGATTGTTGAAATCACAGCCGGCAACCCACGGCGTCGCGCCGTATTCATAGGCACCCTGATCCGGCGCGCTGCCGGTGTACACACCGGTGATGCCGGGTATGACGACGCCCGCGTCAATTGCCGGCGAACCTGCCAATAAAGTGAAATTCGCGGCCGCCGCGTTTGCAAACATCGGGTCGGCGCCTTTATTGAGGTTGAAGTCAACCGCCGCCGCGCCCACGACTTGGCAGGCATTTGTAAAGATGTTGTTGTAGAACTGTGTGCCGAGCGTGTCGTTGGCGAACACCCAGCCCCAGTTGTTCTCGACGCTGTTGTCCCCGCCGAGGACAGTGTTGTTATAAACCAGGTTATACTCGCCGGGCAAATTGAGTTTCATTCCCGTATGGGGAATATTATAGATCACGTTGTGGTCGCAAATAAAATTGTGGGTCGAGTTGTCCAGATACAGTCCTACGGAAAGTGACGGTGAGAAGTTGTCGTGTATCTTGTTGTAGCAGATCCGCGTATTTTGACCGTCAGTCGTCACGAAATAGAGAATGCCGCAGTCGTAAGACATATATCCGCAGTTGTAAAAGTCATTGTACTGGATAAGGCTGTTTGTCACCTGCTCGGAATTGATGATGCTACGGCCCGAGTTGTAAGCGGTATTATTGCTGATCAATTGATCCGCGCCCGCCAGATTGATGCTACACGCGTAACCCCCGATATAGTCCGTGTCATGGATCAGGCAATTGATCAGCTTGTTACCGGTACCGTCAATTGAGACGCCACAGCCCGAGCTGTAAGCGATCTCGCTGTTCTTGACGGTGTTATTGGTGCCCTTGAGCATAACACCGGTGTCCGCTGTCTGGGACTGATACCCGTTGACCGCTTTCCAGACGTGGGAAACATACTTGGCAGTCATGGAATCCACCGTACAATTTGTCGTACTCGAATCCATCTTAACGGTGGCACCAAATACATTGATCCCGCTCAGGCTGATGTTTCTCGAACCGCTGAGATCCACCGCCAGGTCGCGGCTTTTCACTTCGACCGTGCCAGACGTTGGATTGACACCCCCCGGCGCGTACAGGTACAACTGGCTCCCGTCATAGAACCATTCTTTTGCGGTGTCCAGCGCCGCGCGTTTCCCGGACAGAATGTAAAAACCGCCCGCCTTGGCGTTATTATAGCTGTCTGGGCTGTTGTTCGCGAACGTCACAGTATGGGTGGCCGCGTTGTACGAGGTAACCGTGCTGGTCCACGTGACCCAGCGGCTGTCGCTGGACACCCAGATCGTCGCGCCGGTCCAGTCAATGTCCTGCATATTGGGGTCAGTGATTGTGGTGCTGGTCGAGCCGGCCCCAATGACGCCCATAACGGGGTGCATCAGATCGCCGGTACCAATATTCGGATAGCGGGCCTCCGTCATCATCTCGCCGTTGTAGAACACCTGGTTGCCCGCGCCGAGGCCCATTGTAACAGGAGCCTTGTAAACGCTGCCTGTATCCAGCGTCCACGGGCCGGACACGAGATCCGTTCCGCTGATCGTGACGGATTCGCCATTATACGCCAGGAATGAGATCGGCTTTGTCACGGTGCCGCTGTTCGCGGGCTTGACCGTCTCGCGATACACGCCCGTGCGGATATTACACGTATCACCCGCCACCATCACACTGGCGGCTTTTGAAATTGTTTGGAATGGGGTCGTTATATCCAGCCCATTGTTGGCGGTGTCGCTGCCATTTGTGCCATCCACCCAATAGGTATTCCCGCCGGTCGTTGTACCTCCGCTGTCCGGCGTCACAAGCGTGAGCGAGAAGTTGTCCACAGCCGCCCACAACCCGGCGGTTTGGGACGCACTGGTACAGTGAACCATCACGCCGATTTCAACTTCGCCGTCGAGAATGGAGATATTGTCGAGCGAGATTTCCTGCCAGTTGCCTTGCGGAACCAAAACGTCCGACTCGCTCATGCCGAGCGGCCTTGCGTATAATGTCACGTCGCCGACAACCCAGTTGTTGAACCAGGCTTTCAGCGAGTATGTTCCGGGGGGAAGGCCGGTGATGTACTGGCTCAGTTTCGCGTCATACGGGCCATATTGCCAGAAAGAGCACTGCACGCTGCCAGCCACACCAGGCCCCCCACCGGGTTCCAAGTAAACATCGTGCGTATTTGACTGTGTCCAGGCGGTGATCGGTATCTTGCCGGCGGTACTGTCCGCGATCAGCCCGTTCGCCTCGAACCCGGGGTTTTGCACGTAATTGGTCGCCACCGGGGTCACGAGCGTGAGCGAAAAATTGTCAACGCCCACCCAAGTGTTGGCAGCGTCTGTGCAGTTGACCAGCACACCAACTTCCGCCGTACCGCCAGTGATGAGGACATTTGCGACTGTCACGGTATTCCAACCGGTACCATATGTGACGGCAGTGCTTGACTCGCTTCCAGCCGCAGGCTTCACATATAACGCCACATTTCCGACGACCCAGTTGTTGAACGAAGCAGTTAACGTGTAATATCCATCCGGAAGGCCGGTAACGTTCTGACTCAGATTCGCGGTGTACGCGGTGTCCGTCCAGAAGTTGGCCGAAGTGCCGTTGGGCGCGCCATTTTGCAGGTAGACCGTCCGTGAGGTATACGGAGTCGCGGTCCAGTTCCAATTGGTGATCGGAGTGCTGTATAAATGACCGGTACTGTCCAATGCGTCCGCCTCGAAACCGGGATTCTGAATGTAATTTGTCGCTACAGGGGCCGCCGAATCCTGCAGCAGCTCCACATCGTCTATCTGAAACCAGCCCGGATTGCTATCACTTGTGTTGGCGGTAAAACCTATTGTGATCGCTCCGCCGTCAGTAACGATACCGCTTAGTACGATTTGCGCCCAATCGGCACCAACAACCGGAGTGAAGTTTTGTTCCTTTATGATTACCGAGCTGGAATTCTTTACGTACATTGTCATGCTGCAGGTGGTATTGTTGTTAACTGAAACCCACGCTTTCATGGTGTATTCGCCCGCTGGAACACCGCTGATTGTTTGATTCAGATCCGCGGCAGTCCCCCAATAACCCATACAGCCTCCGGGCGTGTTGTTTCGGCTAAAAGTCTGCAATGTAAATCCACCGGTAGACCAAGATGTTGCATCACTGAATCCGGGGTTTTGAACATAATTAACGGGTGTGCCAGCCGCCGCTGCCCTTCCGCCTTGTACGCCGATCATCAGGCTGAAAATCATAGACAGCGCCATGATAATTGAAATGGTCTTTTTCAGGCATCTAGAGTTTAACATAGTTACTCTCCTTCCAAGAGTTCCCACAGCTTTTCTGCAGTTTAGGTTTCGCGCGGGTTTTTATCCTCTCATCAGCCGAGGCGCACTGCACCTTGGAGATACTTTGAAAGTATCTCCAAGGCGAGGTGGCTATAAATCCTTACTTGCCGGCCGCCTGTCTCCAGGCGTCGAGCTGTTTCTGGGCGTCGGCGATCACGTCTGCCAAACCGGCCTGCTGCAGCTTCGCGTTGAGCTCCGGAATCGCTGTCGCGGGATCGAGGGTTCCGGTGGCTAGGCCGGGTGTATACTCGGCGATAATCGCGCTGATCTGGGCGTTTTGGGTCTTCATGGCTGTCGGGTCATACTCGAAGCCCAAGATCGGGGAAGCCTGGGCGGACTCGTTCAGCGTCTGTGTCGCTTCCCAGGTGCCGGGGGCCTGGCCCTCTCTGTAGTAGCCGAGGAACTGGTCGCCGAACATCCAGTCCGTGCCCGGATTGTATGCGCTGTTTGGCAGCGCGCGCACCGTGTCGGCGGAAATCTTCTCGTAATGAACGCCTTCAATGCCGTGGCACATGAGGTTATAAAGATCCGCGTCGGTGTACATCAGATTGAAGAACATCATGGCCCTTTCGGGGTTCTTCGAGTTGGCGTTGATCGCCGTGAGCGACGAGGTGACATCCATCGTGCTGATCGTCGGGTCAGTCAGCGGGATATCAACCACCTCATAGCCGAGGGAGGCGAATGTCTCGGCAGCGTTGCCCGGCTTCAGGTTTCCGGCCATAAACGCGCCGTACAGCCCGGATTTCTGCTCAGAATTATAGTCGCTCAGGCTGGCCGCGTCTTTTCTGATGTAGCCTTTCAGGTACCAGTCATGGAGCATGGTGAGCATACTCATCATTTCCGGCGTTTCGTACCTGTTTTTCACCGTAAGGTTCGGGTCCTTCACATCGATGATCAGCGGGTTGGATTCGTTTCCGGTCACATTGTCATAGGTATAGCCGGTGTTCTTGTCAAATGTCACCGGGATGGACAGCGGGGTCGCCAAGTATGGGGTCACGCCGGGCTCGTTCGCCTTGATTTCCGCAAAAAACGGCTCCATGTCCGCCAGCGACTTAACTTGCGTGACATCGAATTTATACTTATCGATTAAGTCTTTCCGCGCGTCGAGGCCGTTCACTTTGCACATGATCTGGTAGTGCGGGATACCATAGAGAACACCGTTGATTTTCGCCGCGTCAAAGTATTTCGCGGGAACCGCCGCCGTGATCCCCTGGCCGTATTGGGCGAGAAGATCGTCCAGCGGGGCAAACGCGCCTTTGGCCACCGCGTTCACGTAGTTGTTTGTCCACGAGGCCGTGTAGCAGAGATCCCAGTCCTCGCCCGAGGTATAGACCAGATTCATCTTGTCGTCGTAGCTGCCCCAGTCAACGGTCTTAATTGTAATCGTGGCGTTGATCTTTGCCTGGGTGATTTTGTTCATCGCGTCGGTCACGGCTTGCAGATCAGGCTGTGCCGACCCGACAATGTACCAGGTCAAGTTCACCGGCGGAAGCTGTGACGCGTCTGTGGCACTCGGCGATGCGGCAGTCGTGGGTGTTGCGGCAGCCGTGCCGCTCGGTGTACTTGTTGCAGGACTGTTCGTCGGAGTGGGGCTGGTTCCGCCGCATCCTGTGAGAACCAGTCCAAAAACGAGAACAGCAGCCAGCAACAAAGCGGTTGCCTTTGAAAAGTAACTCTTCTTCATTTTTTTCCACCTCAATAAAAAATATTTTGTTATCCGGTTTCCCGGTAATAACCTCGTGGTCAGCCTTTCACGGCGCCTACCGTCAGGCCTTTGACAAAAAACCTCTGAAAAAACGGAAATACAAAGAGCATGGGGCCCGCCGCCAGCAGACACATGGCCATCCGGGCCGACTCGCTCGGCAGATTGGCGCCCGCGCCAACCCCGGCGTTGACACCGAGTGAGCTGTTTAGGAATGTTAAATTTGACATGATGCGATACAGCAAAAATTGCAGGGTATAAAGTTTATTATTGTCGATAAACAGCAAGCTGAGCCAATAGTCGTTCCAGAACATGAGTACGGAGAACAATCCCACAGTCGCCAAGCCGGGTTTGTTGATCGGCAGAATAATTCTGAAAAATATTCTGTATTCACTGCAGCCGTCAATTTTCGCGGATTCTATAATAGAAAACGGCGTTGTGGAAAGGAAGCCTTTCATGAGTAAAACAAACCAAGGCGTCACCAGATACGGCACGAAGAGAGCGAAGATTGTATTGCTCATGTGGAATGTACGCGAAATCAATATGTACCACGGCACCAATCCGCCGCTGAACAGCATTGTAAAAAATATATAAAAAGATGTTTTATTCGCAAGCGGATAGTCCTTCCTCGAAATCACATAGGCCAGCATCGAGGAGATCAGCATCGAGAAAAACGTACCGAGAACCGTGACGATGATGGTAATAAAATACGAGTGAATCAATTGACCCGGATTTGCGAAAATCATTTTATAGGCTTCGAAGGAGATGCTTCTCGGCAGCAGCGAATAACCGTCCGCGACGATTCCCTTTTGGCTGGTGATGGATATGGTGATTACGAGCAAAATCGGTAATATACAAAATGCCGCAAATACAGCGAGAATAACGGTTGATATGACGCTGGCTTTTTTGCTTTCCACTGTCTTATCCTCATTTCTTTTCCGCATGTACAGTCTCTATGGGACAACACATCGTGAAACCTTGTTAAAAGAGCGCGTTTTCTGGATTTATTTTTTTAATAATTTTGTTGGTTCCCAAGACCAGAACAAACCCCACAACGGACTGGTAAATTCCGGCCGCCGAGGACATCCCAATATCCCCCATCGTTTTCAGCGAACGGTAGACGAAGGTGTCAACCACGTCTGTTGTGGGATACAGCAAAGCCGAGTTGCGGGTGACATTGAAAATCATATCAAAATTGCCGGTAAAAATTTTACCGATTTGCAGCAGCACCATAATTGAAATAAGCGGGGTCAAAAGCGGCAGCGTAATTCTTCTTATTTGCTGAAGTTTACTGGCACCGTCCAGCTTGGCCGCCTCGTAGAGCTCTTTGTCGATTCCCAAAATCCCGGCGAAATAAATAATCGCGTAATAGCCGGCGTTCTTCCATACATATGTAATTGGCAAAATCACCGGCCAATACTTGGGGTCGTTGTACCACAACACCGGATCCTGTCCGAAAATTTTAAGAATATTGTTCAGCATCCCATGGTTCATATCGAACATTCCAAGGAATACGTAACCGACGACAACCCACGACAGAAAATACGGAAAAAACATTGCCGTCTGAAGAACTTTGACCGTCTTCCGGGCCAGCTCATTGAGCATGATCGCGATGGCGAGGGACACAATGAGCAGAGCAATAATGAAGGTGGCGTTCAGGAGTAGCGTATTTCTGGTGATTCGAATGGCGTTATCGGAATTGAACAGGAATTTGAAGTTCTCAAACCCCACCCACGGACTCTTCCAAAAGCCCAGATTATATTTATAGTCTTTAAACGGAAGGATCAATCCATACATTGGGATGTACGAAAAGATGAACACAAACACAACGGCAGGTAATGACAGGAAAAAAAGCTCCTTATGTTTGAGAAACCGCTTGAAGCGTTTTGAACGGCCCATGTCTGTAGTCTCTCCTTACATCAGATTGCAACGCGCGGAAGGGCGCGAAACGTTTCGTTTCTGTGGTGACATTTACCCTGCTTCTAGAAATGATAGCAACTCCCATTATATTTCATCAAAACATATGGCTACCGGACATTGCAGACGGAATCTCCCAACTCCAACCTTGCCTCCATCACAATAACCTCGGGAGGATAATCTTCTTTCGCCGACAATCTTTTTAACAGCAGCTCTGCGGCAGTCTTTGAAATTGCTTCCATGGGCTGTATGACGATTGTAAGCTTTGGGATAATTACTTTCGCCAGTTCCAGGTTGTCAAATCCGATCACGGAAATTTCCGACCCAATTTTTATGCCCATCTCGTTGATGGCGACAATCGCTCCCAGGGTAAACTCATAATTGGACAAAAATACCGCGGAGGGCGGCGAGACATTCTCCATTAACCGTTTGAATCCATTGTATCCGCCCGTGAGCGTTGCCTCCTCGCGGATGTCCAAACTTTCATCATAGAGAATGCCCACCTCTGAGAGAGCTTCCCTATAGCCGGCCCTTCTCTCATGCATCGTGTAAGTATTTTTAATTCCGGTAATTACGCCAATCCTCCGGTGCCCCATCTGGATGATGTCGGCCACAGCCTTTTTAGAGACAGCCCGGTTGTTGATAATGACCGCGTCTGTTTCGATTTCACTGACCAATCGGTCAATTTGTACGACAGGAATTTTCTCTCTGATGGCCAACGCGAGAACTCTATCCTGTCTTTCGTCAGGAATGGCTAGGAAGCCATCCACCTTTTTATCAATTAAGAATTGCATTGCCTGTCTCTCAAGGGCAATGTCGCTCCTGTAATCGCATACGATTACGCCATATCCGTTGCGACGTAAAATATCCTGCGTATTTACAACCAGCGCCGTGTTAAATGTGGAATTCAGCTCGGGGATCAAAACTCCGATCATATTGGACTTATTCGTTTTTAAACTCCTGGCAAACTGGTTCACCTTAAAGTCCAGATTGCTGACCGCTTCGTCGATGAGTTCCCGGTTCCTGTCCAGCACATGCCCGCCGTTCAAATATTTGGAAATCGTCGAAAGAGAGAGCCCAGTTTTCTTTTGCACATCTTTTATAGTCGGCTTCAAAAATATCTTCCTCTATCTCGTTGACGCTTTCATGTAACGGAGTTCAAGCGGGCCGGCAAGCGCGAATCGTTTTGATTTATGCATTATAACACTATATTGCTCGAATGTCAATACATAAATAGTACAATTTACTAGATTACATATAATTACATTCCACCAAATCTCAACCAGTCGGACACGCGCAATTTTTCGACCGGGTGAAAACAGCGGATTGCAATCCCGTGCGGGATGCAGTATAATGAAAAACATTACACTGAGTTGGGGAGTAAATTTATCATGATAACCGCCATAGAGACTTATCCACCCTTCGGGCGCGCGTTGCGCATGGAGAACAGACACGTCAAGCTTTTTGTGACGCTGGACGTTGGCCCGCGTATCATCCACTTCGGCCGCCCGGATGGAGAAAACCTTTTCTTTGTTGACAGTGAGGGCGTTACGGATCAGCCGCTCTCCGGGCTGACAGAAAAATTTGGGACAGACGCCGTGTACCGTTTTTACGGTGGCCACCGCCTTTGGGTCTGGCCGGAGGAATATGGCTGGACTTACTGCCCGGACAACGCGCCTGTCACAACGGAAGAGAGAGACAGCATCACCTGGTTTACGCCGCCTCCGCAGGCGGAAAACGGACTCCAGTTGTCTTTGGGTGTCCGCCTGAATGACGAGACCGGGCAAGTAACAATTTTCCACAAGGTACAAAACATCGGACGCGAACAAACGACATTGGCCCTTTGGGGAATCACACAGATGGCAAACGGCGGTGTTGAGATCATCCCCCAGTCCAAGCGGGATACGGGGCTCAAGCTGGATCGCACCATTGCCCTCTGGCCCTATACGGATATGGGCGACAGCCGCATAACCTGGGGAGACGACGCCATCCTGCTGCGCGGAGACCGCGCCGCGGAGCGTCCAATTAAATTCGGACTGCGCAACCGGCATGGCTGGGCGGCATATTGCCTGGAGAATTTGACCTTTCTCAAACGCTTCGCGCCCGGCCCGGAGGATCAGAATCCCTTTGCCCTATATCCCGACGAAGGTTGCTCCTTTGAGACGTACACAAACAGCAAATTTGTGGAGATCGAGTCCTTGGGGCCGGTTGTGGAGGCGAGACCAGGAGAGAGCGCCACACTGATCGAGACCTGGTCGCTGCACGACGGAACCCCGGAATTTGAGCAGGGTAACCCATCGTCAGCGCTGGCTTTCGCACAAAAAATCATAAAGGCCGACTAAAAAAGAAAGGTTTGCCGTATGGCAGGTATTTTTGGACTCTTTGACTATACAAAGCCGGGCAAGGGCGTTCCGAAAGACGCCCCTGAAAAACGTCCCTTTTTCCTGTTTTTTGAACTCCTTTGGCGGAAGTTGAGCCAGATCATTCTGCTTAACCTGATCTATTTTATCATCTTGCTCCCGCTGCTCACCGCTGTATATTTTATTGTATACGGTTTTATCTTTTCGCGGCTGCAGCAGGCCGGTGCCGACGCCGTGGCGCAGACTGGCGTTAATTTCTCCGAAGTGACAGTCCCCGCGCTGCCGGGACTGTTGCTGGCCGCGGCGCGGGCCATACCGGCCGTACTGCGTTATGCGCTTCTGGCCGCGTCGGTTGTTCTATACGGACCGGCCAGTTGCGCGCTGGCATTCATGCTCCGAAACTTTGTACAGCAGCAACATGTCTGGATTTCGGACTTCTTTGAAAGGCTCAGGCAAAACTTTAAGCAGGGTTTGGCATTAGGGTTGCTCGACGTCTTTTTACTCGTTCTGCTTATTTTCAATATTACGATCACAGGCGGAACGGGATTCATGGTTTTGACTGTGGTTCAATACATGTCCATGGCGCTGCTCTTTCTCTATCTCTTGATGCGGCACTATCTCTTTATCATGGCGGTTACCTTTGAACTCAAGCTGGGGCAACTGCTGAAAAACGCAATCATTCTCTCCGGCGCGGGTTTCTTACGCAACATTTTGGCACTTGGCATGAATGCCATACTTTTCTTTGTGCCGATTTTTCTATTTCCTGTTGCGGAGCTTTTGGGCATGCCGCTGCTGCTATTTTCTCTCACAGGTTTTGTAACGATGTTCATCTGTTTTCCTGTACTCAAAAAGTATCTGTTGAACCCTCAGGAGGAGATTAAGTCATGCTAAAAAGAATTCCGGCGATTTTACCGCCGGCACTATTGTCAACGCTGTGCGCGATGGGGCACGGCGACGAGATCGTGTTGGCAGACGGGAATTTCCCGGCGGAGAGTCAGGGCATCCCGGTCATCCGCTGTGACGGACATGGTGTCCCGGAACTGCTTCGCGCGATCTTGAAGCTGTTTCCGCTGGACAGCTATGTGGAAGCGCCTGTGGTGCTGATGGACATCGTCGCGGGCGACACATATCAGCCGATCATCTGGGATACATATAAGTCGATCCTCGCCGACAATGGCTGTGCACAGGAGCAGATCACGCATATGGAGCGCTACGCATTTTATGAGCGCGCTAGGAAAGCATTCGCAGTCGTTGCCACGGGTGAGATGTCCCAGTATGCGAACGTGATCTTGAAAAAGGGCATCGTAAAGCCGGAGGATGTGGATTGTTAAAGCACTAAAGCACCATTCACTAGAGTTGTTTTTCCTCTGTCAGTAGGTATTCTTAAACTGGGTTGTTCTTTGCCGGTTCACCGTGGCCTGGGGCTAGGGCCAGCGGTTGCAGGGCAGACTTCCCCCTTGGCGGCAAGATCATTTTTTTCGCAAAGCATGTATGGTAAACGCTTACTTCAGCAGAAAATAACGATTAGACGTCCGGCTCCGGTTACGTTCCCGATAGGCGTCCTCCTTCCGCACGTACCCGGCGTCCACAAGATCACGGATGGCGCGCTTGACCGTGCTGCGGGAAAGAGACAGATCCGTCCCGATCCGCTGGATGCCCGGCCACGCCTTTTTCTCGCCGTCCATCCGGTCGTGAAGATACACATAGACCAGCTTTGCCCGGTTGGGCAGCTCGGCGTCCTCATACAGCAAATCGAAATATGGCATAAACCGATCCCCCTACGTTTTTAGTTTCGGAGCGCCGCACACAGAGCGTCTGCGCGGGATCATCTCCGCTCCGCTGCCATCGGCGTCAGTGTCGGCGGCATCGTCATCCAGCGGCGGAGGTGGCATACGGCGGCGCTCGACAGGCGGCTGGCCTGTTTTTGGCGACGGCGGTGGCGGGAACTTGTCGATGATGGCATCCTCAATTTGCGGCTTGGATACATACGCGACTGGCCGCGTCCCTTTGTCCGGTGCGGCGTATGGATTTTTCTCGTCGAACACAATGCCCCATTTGAAAAACAGTTTCAGCCGTGACACAAAGGGATGCGCGCCGGTTTTCAGCACAATGAACCGGCCTTTTTTCATGGATTTCAGCTCGTCCGGGGTCATGAGGGGCCGTTCGATCATCTGCAGGGATTGGCTGGGG
This sequence comes from Bacillota bacterium, assembly GCA_009781925.1. Taxonomy (GTDB): domain Bacteria; phylum Bacillota; class Clostridia; order Oscillospirales; family Oscillospiraceae; genus WQUU01. The sequence continues at coordinate 15,619 of WQUU01000066.1, forward strand.
TCGTTTCTGCTCCGGCTGACCGAGCCGGATAGGACGGTGCGGCTGCCCATCGCCTTGCTGATGACCTCCGCGCTTTCGCTGCCCGGCGCGAACCCGCCCGCGATGGTGAGCTGGCAGTTGTCGATGATGATAGCCGCGCCCTCACGCCCGTAGTTCTTTTCAAGCTGCTGGTGGCTTTGGATCACACTCACGATACTCAAACGCCTTGACCGGGAGGCGGAATACATCATTTCCGCGGAGCTGATCGGCGGGAGCGTCCCGAACTCATCGCAGTAGAACATGACGCGGTTGTCCAGCTTGCCGCCGTTTTGGTCGGCCACCGAAAGGATTTCCCGGTATAGCTGTTGGATGATCAGGCTGATCATAAAGAATTTGTTGGGGTCCTCCTCCGGCATGACCACAAACACGGCGGATTTCTCCCGGCAAAACTTCTCGGCGTCGATGGCGGTGTCGAAGCAGAGAATCTGCTCCAGCTCCGAATCGAGGAAGGAGTTCAGCCGCGAGAGCGCCGTGGACATGACGCTCTGCATGGCCTGATCGCCGGTGTTGAGGGCGGCCCCGGCAAACCATTTGGCTTTGT
>WQUU01000067.1 GCA_009781925.1 Bacillota bacterium
AACGCCATTGTGGGCCTCAACTATCAGTCCACCGGCGGCGCGTACATCTATCGCCGCTCCATCGCCCAGGCCACTTGGGGGACGGACGACCCGGCCGCGGTCGCTTCCAAAATCGGCCCGGGCTGGGATCAGTTCTGGAGCGCTGCGGCTGATCTGAGCGCGAAAGGCTATAAGATCGTCTCCGGCGACGGCGACCTCTGGCATCCCGTGGAGAACGCCTCTTCGAGCCCCTGGGTCGTGGACGGCAAGCTGAACATCGCCCCGGAGCGCGAGGCCTTTCTGGACATGTCCAAGAAACTCACGGATAACAGCTATTCCAACGGCACCGTGGACTGGCAGGACGCCTGGTTTGCCGACATGAAGGGCAACAGTGACGTTCTCGGCTTCTTCGGCCCGGCTTGGCTCATCAACTACGTCATGGTCGGCAACAGCGGCGCCGGCGACGACCTCACAAATCCCGTGACTTTCCAGAAAGACCCTGCCACCAGCTCCTACGGCGACTGGGCGGTCTGCAATCCCCCTGAGGGCTTCTTCTGGGGCGGCACCTGGCTCCTTGTCAACAAGGATACCAAGATCAATACGGCTGACCTTGCCCAGTTCATCCAGTGGGTGACCTTGGATACGTCCGAGACCGGTCTACAATATCAGTGGGCGAACGGCACCCTGTATGGCCCCGGCGGCACAAAGGACGCCGTATCCTCCGGCGTCGTCATGGCGAAGTCCGACGGCACCCTCCCGTTCCTGGGCGGCCAGAATATGTTTGATATCTTTGTCCCCGCGGGCCAGTACGCCTCCGCCAAGAACCTCACCCAATATGACGAATCCATCAACAGCATCTGGCGTGACCAGGTTCGCCTGTATACCTCCGGCGCGCAGACCAAGGATGAGACGCTGACAAACTTTAAGCAGCTGGTCAGCGACCAGCTCGGCATTCCTGCCGCGTAAAAGACACCGCAAGGGGCGGGCGTAAAACGTCCGCCCCTTTTTGGCTTATTTTGATCACGGGGAGTGAGAAACCATGCGGCGCGGAAAGATACATTACGCCAAGTACGGATACATATTCAGCATCCCGTTTGTCCTCGCCTTTCTTGTCTTTATGGCGTATCCGACGGTCTATACGCTGATCATCGGTTTTACGGATCTGAAGGGCGCGAACGCTACCGGCTTTCACTTTTTATCCAATCCTTTTGAGAACTTCACGGCCATCCTGCATAATCAGACCTTCCTTATGGCCCTTCAAAATACGGGATTCATCTGGATTTGCAACTTTATCCCGCAAATTGCCCTGGCCCTGCTGCTGACCGCATGGTTTACAAATTCCCGCATGAAGGTCAAGGGGCAAGGCACGTTTAAAGTGCTGTTCTATATGCCGAACATCATCACGGCGGCGACGATCGGCATTTTATTTTATCAGCTCTTCGGCTATCCCATCGGCCCCGTGAACAGTTTGCTGCAATCGCTGGGGATCCTCAAAGAGCCCTCTCAGTTTCTCATGTCAAAGACGACATCCCAGATGATTGTCTCGTTCATTCAGTTTTGGATGTGGTACGGCAGCACAATGATTGTCCTGATCGCGGGCGTGATGGGGATTAATCCCGCGCTGTTTGAGGCCGCGGCGATTGACGGGGCCTCCGGAACCCAGGTCTTTTTCCGTGTCACGCTGCCCCAGCTGCGGACAATTTTGCTCTATACGCTGGTGACCAGCCTGGTGGGCGGACTGCAGATGTTCGACATCCCGAAGCTGTTCAACAACGGCAACCCGGGCGGCGCCACCACGACCGCGAGCCTGTTTATCTATAACCTGGCGTTCCAGGGCACCTACCAGAAAAACCGCGCGGCCGCCGCAAGCATGATCCTGTTTGTGATCATCGCGGTGCTTTCGGCGATCCTGTTCTTTATCATGCGCGACAGAGACGCGGCAAAACTCAAAAAGCAGGAGAGGGCGCTGCGCAGAACCGCAAAGAGGGGGGAGGCGGTCTCTCTATGAAACATGCCGGCATGAAGCCCCGCCACTTGTTCAAAGTGGTCATCTATGTTGTCTGTATTTTCCTGGCCCTTCTGAGCATTTTCCCCTTCTGGACGATGTTTGTGAACGCCACACGGAGCACGGTTCAGATTCAGCAGCACGCCGTCTCGCTGATTCCCGGATCCAGTTTGCTGGACAACCTCAAAATTTTGACGAGCAAGAGTTTTAACCCGATCGTGGGTTTTTTGAACTCCCTCATCATCTCCACGAGCGCGACGCTCTGCGCGGTCTATTTCTCCTCACTCACCGCCTACGGCATTGTCACGTACGATTGGAAACTGCGAAACGGGTTCTTTACCTTTATCATGTGCGTGCTCATGATTCCCGCGCAGGTGGTCATCATTGGCTTTTATCAGATGATCTACAGCGCACACATGACGAACAACTTCCTTCCGCTGATCTTGCCCGCGATTGCCTCGCCGGCCATGGTGTTTTTCATGCGGCAGTATCTGCTGGCGAATCTCTCCACGGAGATTGTGGAGTCCGCGCGGATCGACGGCTCGGGCGAGTTCATGACCTTCAACAGGATCGTGCTGCCAATTATGAAGCCCGCCGTCGCGACACAGGCCATCTTTGCTTTTGTCTTCAACTGGAACAATCTGTTTGTGCCCTTAATCCTGCTCACCAGTCAAAAGAACTTTACAATGCCCATCATGGTCAGCCTGCTCCGGGGTGATATCTATAAGACGGAATTGGGGTCGGTCTATCTGGGCTTGTCGTTGACGGCGCTGCCGCTGTTTGTGATCTATTTTGTGCTCTCCCGATACATCATCGCGGGCGTGGCTCTGGGCGGCGTAAAGGAATAATCCAATCCGAAAGAGATGGTTCCATGATCAAGAATCCTGTGCTCACGGGCTTTCACCCCGACCCCTCGCCGCTGTACCATGAGGGCTGGTTTTACATCGCCACCTCCACCTTTGAATGGTACCCCGGCGTGAAGCTCAGCCGTTCCAGAGACCTGGCGAACTGGGAGACGGTCGGCTATCCGCTCAGCCGCGAAAACCTTTTGTATATGGAGGGCAATCCCAAGAGCACCGGCATCTGGGCGCCCTGCCTGACCTACAGTGACGGCCTGTTCTATCTGACCTACACCGACGTGAAGCTCTGGACGGGCGCCGCCTTTAAGGACACGCCGAACTATATCACCACGGCGACGCGCCTCGAAGGGCCCTGGTCAGACCCGGTCTATGTCAACTGTTCCGGCTTCGCCCCCTCGCTCTTCCACGCGGCGGACGGCAGAAAATATTTTCTCAACATGGAGTGGGACTATCGGGCGCGGGGAAAGGAGCAGTTTTCGGGTATTCTCCTGACGGAGCTCGACCCCAAGACCCTGCGCCCGATTTCGGAACCGGTGAAAATTTGGAGGGGATCGGAAAAGGGCTCCGTGGAAGGGCCGCATCTCTGTCAGAAAGACGGCTACTACTACCTCTTTACGGCGGAGGGCGGCACGGAATACGAACACGCAGAGACCGTGGCCCGCGCGCGGGACATTCTGGGCCCCTATGAGCTCCATCCCAACACCTTCCTCAGCTGCGCCGAACACGCCCCGGAGTCCCCCTTGCAAAAAACGGGGCACGGCGGCATCGTGTGCGCCGAGGATGGGCGCTGGTGGTATGCCTGCCTCTGCGGCCGGCCGATTTTGAGCCAAAGCGGGGAGCGGCGCTGCCCGCTGGGGCGCGAAACCCTGATAAACGAAGTTATCTGGTCGGATGGCTGGCCTTACTTGAAGAACGGGACACTGGTGCCGGACGAGATGTTTGAGGGCTACGGGGAGAAAAAGCCGGACGAACCCAAACGCTATGATTTCAGCAGGGGTGAGCCAGCGGATTTCGCGCTGGACTTCCAGTCGCTCCGCTCCGCGCCAAAATACGCGTTTATAGACGGCTGCCTGCGGCTCTTTGGGGGCAACAGCCCCGCCTGCGCCTTCGGCCAGAGCGTCTTCGCCAGAAGGCAGCAACACTTCGCCTTTGAGGCGGCCACCTGTCTGACCCTGCACGGGCGGAGCTTTCAAAAGATGGCCGGTCTGCTGTACCGCTATGACGACGCCACTTATTATTTCCTGCGCGTGGCCTATGACGAGGCGCGGGGGCAGAACTGTCTCGGCCTCCTGTGCTCGGTTCAGGGCAGGTTCTCCATGCCGCTGGGGAGCGAGGAGATTCCGGTGGGAGCTGGGCCCATTCACCTGCGGGTGCGCGCCGACCACGGAAACGGCGTGTTTTCCTACGCGCTGGACGGCGTCAAATTCACCGACATCGACTATCCCCTGGACGTGACGCTTCTCTCGGACGAGTGCGCCACCCCCCTTGGCTTTACCGGCGCCTTCATCGGAATGCAGGCGGTGGATTTGAACGACAAGACCGCCTGGGCCGATTTCAGCTATTTTCAATATACGCCGCTTTCCTAGCGGCGGATAACGCGGCGTAGGGGTTGTAGCAAAACGCAAGAACGGGGCGGCCGGGAGGCCGCCCCCTACAAGTTGTGCTGCATGATGCAAATACAGCCATACTTTGTAGGGGTCGGCGTCCTCGACGGCCCGTTTTGCTGTAACCCCGTCTTGATTTTGCCGCCTGCCTATTTTTTATATGTTATCCCCGTTTTTCCGGCAGACCTCGCCGTACCAATACGCCGAATCCTTGGGCCTGCGGTTCTGCGTCTGATAGTCCACATGCACCAGCCCAAAGCGCTCTGTAAATCCCCTGGCCCACTCGAAGTTGTCCAGAAACGACCAGGCGAAATAGCCCCGGATGTCCGTGCCCTCCTCCGCCGCGCGCCTGAGTTCCCGCAGATAGCGCCGATAAAAATCGATGCGGTCGAAGTCGTGAATTCTCCCGTCCAGGCAGACCGGGTCGGTGCAGGAGACCCCGTTTTCCGTGATGACAATGGGCGTCTTATAGCGCTCATACAGAAACTTCGGCCCCCAATAGAGGGACTCGGGCACGACAGGCCAGTAGTTCGCCGTCCGGGGACTGCCCAGAGGGCGGGAGAGTCTTAAAACGCCGCCGGCGCCGTCGCTCTTTACCGAATAGCCGTTATAGATGTTCTGCCCGTAGAAGTCGAGGGGCTGCGCGATCAGCCGCATGTCCCCGGGGCCAAACTCGGGCAGATCCCCTTCAAACCGCGCCAAACCCTCCGCCGGGTAGGTTCCGAAGAAGAGCGGGTCGCTCCACCAGCTGACATTCCACATGTAGTTTTCCGGATCGCCCGCGCCGAAGTAGGCGTCACGGGCCGCCTGGATATCCTCCGCGCTGTCCGTGGCCGGGCAGGCCACCGTGGAGGTGGGCGCGATGCCGATTTTGGCGTCCGGGGCGATCTTGCGGATCCGCTGCGCCGCCATGCCGTGCGCCATCAGGGCGTGGTGGGCCATCGTGAGTACGGAACGCCGCGACAAAACCGCGCCGGGCGCGTGCTCACCCGACACATGGCCGAGGCCGATAAAACACTGGGGTTCGTTGAGTGTGATGAAATGCTTCACACGATCCCCATAGAGTGTGGCCGCGGCCTGTGCATAGTTCCCAAACCAGCTGACGATGTCCGGATTCATCCAGCCGCCCCGCTGATAGAGCGCATAGGGCAGATCCCAGTGGAACAGGGTCACATAGGGGGTGATCCCGTTTTGCAGGAGCGCGTCAAACAGCGCGTCATAGAAGGCGGCGCCCTCCTGGTTGAGGGAGCCGGCGCCCTCCGGAAAGAGCCGCGCCCAGGAGAGGGAGAGTCGATAGGCGCTGTAGCCCAGCTCCCGCATGAGCGAAATATCCTCTCTCCAGCGGTGATAATGGTCGCAGGCGACCGTGCCGTCGCTGCCGTCCGCGATTTTTCCCGGCCTGGCGCAGAAATCGTCCCAGACCGTAAAGCCCCGTTCGCTCGAGGCCGCGCCGCCCTCAATCTGAAAGGAGGCCGTTGCCGTACCCCAGACCATATCTTCTCGGAATCCCATCGCGCTGCACCTTCCTGCCTTATATTTTATGATAAATCCCGTTTTGCCGCCGCTTTGTTTCCCGGCAATATATATATATATTTATCTCATTAAAATGTCAAGAATATTTTTACAATTTTTAAATTATATCCGCTGTCCATTTTGTTCATGAATGGTTCATTGACTTTTCCGTATTATTTGTTATAATAACGACGTCGAAAAAAAACGAGGAGGTAAATCACATGGCATTTGGAGACATCATTAAAAAGTTGGACAAGGATGGGGACGGATTTGAGCTCAGCGACCTGAAGAACATCGGCGATCTGGGTCTTGGTAAGGTGATCAAGGGCGATTTCCTGCAGAAAGTCACAAAATTCGGCTCATTCAAGGGTCTGCTGACCAAAGTCGGCGTCGAGAAGCCGGAGGATCTGGCAAGCGTGGATAAGGGCACGCTGGATACGGCCGTCAAGGAGAACTCCCCCTTTGGCAGCTGGCAGGAGATGATCGACGCGGCTGAAAAGCATTCGTAAAAGAATTAAGGAGATATGAGCAATGGCACACGGCAAATTTACATGGAAAACCACGGCGTCAGGTAAATTCCATTTCAACCTGGTCGCCAGCAACGGACAGGTCATCGCCAGCAGCCAGACCTATGACTCGAAAGACAGCTGCCTCGCCGGCATTGAGAGCGTCCGGAAGAACGCGGCCTCCCACGTGGAAGATCAGACGGTCGAAGGTTTTGCCACCCTGACCCACCCCAAATATGAGGTATATGTGGACAAAGCCGGCGAGTTCCGTTTCCGTCTGAAGGCCCGCAACGGGGAGAACATTGTGGGGAGCGAGGGCTATAAGGCCAAGGCCAGCTGCCTCAACGGCATCGAGTCGATCAAGAACCACGCCCCCGAGGCCACCGTGGTGGAAGAGGAAGAGAAGTAGGAGCCGCCCTCGGCGGCCTGTGCCTCTTTTTCCGCCATTGCGAGCAAGCGAAGCAATCCAGTCGGCTTTCCATACTGGATTGCTTCGTTGCTTTTGTTCCGCGCAATGACGCGCTGAGGAAATGAAAAGCGCCCAATCGGGCAATGTCATTAAGATAAGGACATGACCGACAAGGGGACTAAAAAGGGCAGAGTATCGAAAGATACCCTGCTCTTTTTTCTGAAATAATTTCAAAA
>WQUU01000068.1 GCA_009781925.1 Bacillota bacterium
CTTGCCGCCGTGGCAATCCAGAATTCACATGGTCTCTGGATTGCTTCGCTGCGCTCGCAATGACGGAAAATTTTGCAATAACAGAAAAGTTTTGCGATGACGGAAGAATTTGCAATGACGGGATAGACATCTAATCCTGGTGCAGACGCACGCTCTTGGTGAAGATACAGTCGCTGCACTCGCCGAAGAAGTTGAGGCTGTGCCAATTGACCACGTGGCCGGTGTTCTGGCGGATGGCCTCGTAAACGCTCTCCTGGCGGCCCTGCATCCCGACGTCCACCACCTTACCACAGGTCTCGCAGATGAAGTGGGCGTGGGGTTCGATGTTCCAATCAAAACGCTCGTTGCCGTCCACTGTGGCGGCGACAGTGATTGTGCCATCCTTGCGAAACATGGACAAATTCCGGTACACTGTGCCGAGGCTCAGATCCGGGTACTCAATTTTTAGCCGGGAATAGAGCCATTCGGCAGTGGGGTGCTCGCTCGAAGAGCGGAGAAGGTCTAAAATGGCGTCCCGCTTTTTACTTGTTTTTCTGGCTGTTTCCATGTCATAGCTCCCACAGTATCGAGAATTGTTATTATGATGGGATTATATCACCAGAGTTTCCCCTTGTCAAGAGAAATTATAAAAAGAATGGTTATTGTAAAAAGGGAGCTGTCGCAAGACAACAAAACGGGGCGTCCGGGAGGCCGCCCCCTACAGTATGCGGCGTATTGTTTGAAATACAGCCATACTTTATAGGGGTCGGCGTCCTCGACGACCCGTTTTGCAATGGTCGCTCTATCGCGGAAGGCGGCGGCCCCTACTTGACGCGGACGATGCAGTCCGCTTTCTGATCCCCGACAGTGACGGTGACAGTGGTCACGCCCTTGGCGACGCCGGTAACCAGGCCGGTCTGATCCACCGTGGCGAAAGATTCGTCCGCCATGGTCCAGACGGGTGTGACTTGAGCGTCAATCGGGAAGAAGACGACTTTGAGTTGGATTGTATCGCCGGCGTTCATGGTAAAGTCCGTCTTGTCCTTGCCCGCATACTGGATTTTCACGTTGCCGATAGAGGGGACGGGAGAGGGGGTCGGCGACGGGCTCGGCGACGGCGACGGAGAGGGCGAGACAGAGTCAGAGGGCACAGGGGGCGGAGTCGGTTCAGGGCCGTGGCTGCCGAGGCCCACAGACACCAGGACGATGACCAGAATGATGATCAGGGCCAGGAGCCCGAGACCGATGAGCGTCTGCATCCGGGCATTGCCCTGGGTACGGGTTCGGCCCTCCGTTCCCGGCTGTGCGGCCGAGGTGGGCACAGCCGCGCGCCCGCTGGGCTGCGCCTTTCGCGCGCCGCAGTAAGGGCAGCGCCCGTGCCAGGAGGAGTATGATTTATGGCAGCGATGACAGTTTATTTGGGGGAAGAGTGCCACAGTGAGACCTCCAATCTGCTTTTTAGTTGACGTAATTCATGTAGTTTTTCCAGTATAGCACGTTTTCCGCGCGCGCGCAAGGGGGTAGTTTACAATAATCGGAGATTTCCTGGTTTCAGGTGATTCTTCATTGACATTTCCCCGGAAAAGCACTACAATTCATAATGAGAGATAAGATTTTTCGCTGCGCTCAGAATGACACATAGGATAACAATTCATTTTTTGGAGGCCGCATATGCGGAAGCTGGCGACGGTCGCCCTGTCCTATTCGGCGGCGGTGTTCCTCGCGCATTATCTGCTCCCGCGAGGGGTATTGTTCCCGGCGGCGGGGGGACTGCTTCTGCTGTTCGGTCTGAGCTTTTTGCTTCGGGCGCGGAGCAGAATGCGCCGGCGTGTGGCGCTCGTCAGTCTGTCCGCCTGTGCGGCGCTGTTTTGGTGCGCCCTCTATCAGAGTATCTTTTTGGATCCGGCGGAGAATCTGGTCGGCCAGACGCGGACAGTCGCCGTCCGGGTGGTTGAGTTCCCCAAGCAAGGGGACGGCTACAGCACCGTCACCGCGCGGCTGACGGAAAAAGGCTTGCCGGGCGTCACCTTTACACTTTACGCCTATGAGGGCAGCTATCTGCCCGACGTGACGCCGGGAGACGAGCTCGAGGTCAGCCTGCGCTTTGCCTCCGCCACCGTCGTGGCGAACGAGAATACCGACAGTTTTACCGCCCGCGGCATTTTCCTGCGGGCCTACTTACAGGGAAGCGCGGAAGTTACGGGGCGCTGGACTCTTGCTTGGACATATTTCCCGCAATTTCTGGCCCGGACGGTGAACGGCGCCGTCTTAAAGGCCTTTCCCCCGGATGTGGCCCCGCTGCAGAAGGCGATGCTCACAGGGGCCGCCGCGGAGCTCAACGCAGACCAGGGGCTCAGAAGCGCGATCAGCGCGGCGGGGGTCTCGCACATTGTGGCCATCGCGGGACTGCAGGTGAGTTTTCTCATCGGATTCGTCAATACGCTCGTGGGCGGAAAACAGCGCAGAACGGCGCTCTTTGGGATTCCGCTGATTTTGGTCTACATCGCGATGACGGGAGGCGGCCCCGGCGCGATCCGGGCGGGTTTCATGCAGGTCACGCTTCTGATCGCGCCGCTCCTGCGCCGGGAGAATGACGCGGCCACGTCGCTGTCGGCCAGTCTCATGGTACTGCTGCTCCTGAATCCGAACGCGGCGGGGAGTATTGGGCTGCAGCTCTCGTTTGCTGCGGTGGCGGGGATCTTGGTGCTGACCGGCCGGGTCGCGGACGCGCTCCACGGGAAAGTCAAGCCGAAAAAGAAATCCGCCGTTATTCTTTGGCGCTTTACGGTCAGCTCCTTTGCGGCGACGGTCGGCGCGGTGGCCTTCACGGCGCCGCTGATGGCCCTGCACTTCGGCAGCGTGTCCCTCATCGCGCCGCTGACGAATCTGCTGGTTCTGAGCGTCGTGTCCCTGTGCTTCATCGCCGGATATGCCGTCGTTATTGTCCAGCTGATCTTTGCGCCGCTGGGCGCGATCTTGGGCTGGATACTGGCTTGGCCGCTGCGCTATGTCATCTTCGCGGTCAAGGCCATGGCCTCTGTGCCGAACGCCGCGCTCTATACGGAGAACAACTTTATCCCCATCTGGCTGGCGTTGACCTACGGCATTTTTATCCTCTGCTACTTAGGCAAGGGAGAGCGGGGGTTCCGGCCCGTGCTGCCCGTCTGCCTGAGCGTGATCACCCTGTGTACCGTGCTGTTCTTCACGGAACTGCGGCTAAACTCCCGGGCGGGGACGCTGACGGCGGTGGACGTGGGACAGGGGGAGGGGGTCGTGCTCGTCAGCGGGCGGAGCACCGTGGTCATTGACTGCGGGGGCAACTCCATGGCCCCGGGGAATGTGGCGTCCTGTCTGCTGGCCCAGGGGCGGCACAGAGTCGATCTGCTGATTCTGACCCACCTGCACAAGGATCACGCGGGCGGCGTGGCGGCGCTCATGGCGCAGGTGCGCGTGGACGCCATCTGTATGCCGGCGGACGACCCGGACACGGACGGAGTGCTCCCGGGAATTTTGGACATGGCGGCGCGGAGCGGCACGGTGATCTACTTTCTGTCCGGGGACAGCGATTTGGATTCCCCCACGGTGCACATCGCGGCGTATAAACCGCCGCTGAACCTCAGCGCCAATGAAAACGGCGTCGTTCTGGACATCCGCGTGGGGAGTTTTGAGGCCATGGTCATGGGGGACGCCGGTTCCGATACCGAGGACGAGCTCCTGGCCGAAGGAAAGCTCGGCGACATCGACCTGCTGGTCGTGGGGCACCACGGTTCCAAGTATTCCACCAGCGAAGAATTTTTGGCGGCGACCCGGCCCAAGGCGGTGTTCATCTCCGTGGGGTATAACACCTACGGCCACCCCACGCCGGAGACGCTCTCCCGTCTGGCGGACGCAGGCGCGGAAATCTTCCGCACGGATCTGGGCGGAAATTTAGAGGCGGATATCCATTAGGGGATGCGCGCTTGGATGTGGCATATGTTATTTGCGGCGGCGTAGATAATTTATATTTTCAGAGGGTGGAACGCTTATGAAAAAGTCTGTGGTAATGGCAACTTTCAAAAGTGACATACAAAAAGTTTGGGATACCGTTACAGATAACAAAAACTATTCATGGAGAAGCGATCTAAGCAAAATCGAAATAGCCGCCGATGGGCAGAAGTTTATTGAATATGCAAAGAATGGCTTTCCGACAAACTTTACAATAACGCTGAAAAAACCTCTCGAACGTTATGAGTTTGAAATGGAAAACAAAAATATGCACGGTCATTGGGTTGGGATTTTTTCATTGGAACAGGAAGGAACCAAGATTGAGTTTAGCGAAGAAGTTACCGTAAAAAATCCAATTATGAACTTACTTGTTGGCGCTTATTTGAAAAAGCAACAGGCAGCTTATATAGCCGATTTAAGAAAGGCTTTGGGCGAATAGTCTCAAGCATTTTCTACAGTTTTGTATTGCAATAATAATAAGGTCTTGGCCTTACAACAACCATCAACCATAGAATAGGAATTGACACTCATGCGTTACAAATGCGGACTGTACGGCGGAAATTTTAACCCCATGCATGTGGGGCATGTGCAAAGCATCATCCAGGCGGCGAACCAGTGCGAACAGCTCATCATCGCCATCCGGAGCGGCGGGGGGAAGAGCGAGCTCGACCTGCGGCTGCGCTACCGCTGGGTCTACCAGGTCATCCAGCACCTGGACAACGTTCGAATCTTCACCGGCGACAGCGCGCAAAAAATCAGGGACTTCGCGGGGGCGGAGATCGACGCCCTGTTCTGCGGCGGCGATCTGGCGGAGGATGACAGCTTCTGGGCCAAGCGCTTCCCGGACGCGGAGCTCTGCATTTTTCCCCCGGCGAAGCTGAACTCGGCGGAGATCCGCAAAAATCCCCTGGCCCACTGGGACGCCCTGCCTACAGCCGTCAGACCCTACTATGTGAAAAAAGTCCTGATCATCGGGGGGGAGAGCACCGGGAAATCCACCCTCAGCATCAACCTGGCCAACTATTTTTGCACCAACTTCCTGGAGGAGGTGGGGCGGCCCCTCTCCGAGCGCTCCGGCACCTCGCTGATGATGCTCCCCGCCGACTATACGGACATCCTCCTACAGCACAAAAACCGGGAGATCGAGGCCCTCGAGCGCAGCAACCGGGTGCTGTTTGAGGACACCGACTGTCTGGTCACTCTGTTTTACCTCGACTTCCTGGAGGGCGGGGACAAGCCCAATGAGCAATTGGCGGACGCGATCGCCCATTTGAACCGTTATGACCTGATTCTGTTTTTGGAGCCGGACGTGGCCTTTGTGAAGGACGGGCTGCGCAGTGACATCATCGCGGCGGATCGGGAGACCTACAGCAGGCAGATCAAAGAAATCTACACGCGCTACGGCTTCTCCTTTGTGAGCCTCAGCGGTGACTACCAGGCGCGGTTTGAAAAAGCGGTGGAACTGGTCAGCAAGCTCATCGGAGAAAAAGGGGAGTCCGCCCGTGGCAGCTAAGAAAGAGGCCGTTGACTACGGAGCGCTTCGCCGGGCGCTCCAGGCGGAGGGGCCAAAGCGGGTCTACCTGCTCTATGGGGCGGAGGACTATCTGCAAAACCAGTTTGCCGCCGACATCCGCGCGGCCTGCCTGAGCGGCGGGGGCGAGGATTGGAACTACCATCGGCTGGACGGGCCGAACGTCGACCTGGGCGCGCTGGAGGAGGCGGTCTCCGCCGTCCCGTTTTTCGGGGCGCGGACGCTGGCTGAACTCTGGGGCTTTGATCTGAACGCCTGCAAGGCCGCCGACGCGGAACGGCTGCGCGCGGTGATCGAGGATATCCCGGATTATTGTACCCTGCTCATCACACTGCCCGCCGGATACGAGCCCGACGGGCGGCTGGCCGTTTTTAAGGCCATCAAGAAGGCCGGAGGAGCCCTGGAGTTCACGGCGCAGGGGCAAAACCAGCTCATGACCTGGATCGCAAGGCGCTTCGCGGCCCTCCATAAGAGCGTGTCCCGCGCCGCCTGCGAGCAGCTCATCTTCATGACCGGCGGGCTCATGGGCCGCATCTTGCCCGAGATCGAGAAGCTGGCGGCCTATGTGAAGAGCGAGGAGGTTTCCCTGGAGGACGTGAAGGCCGTGGCCATCAAGTTCCCGGAGGCCAACGTCTTTGAGATGGGGGAGCTCATCGCGGGGAAAGACTACGCGAAAGCCGCCGCTGTTCTGCAGGAGCTTCTGGACATGCGCACGGAGCCGATCATGATTTTGGCGATGCTGGGCCGCAGTATGCGACAGCTCTACACCGCCCGCCTGCTCCTGGATCGGGGGCAGGGGATACAGGAGCTGATGGCCGAACTGGACATCCGTTTTGAATTCATTGCCAGGCGGCTCCTGTCCGGAGCCAGGGGTTTCGACGCGGAGACCCTCCGCGCCGCGCTCCGCCGCATGGCCGAGGCCGATCTGGAGATGAAGAGCGGCCGCAGCGCGGAGGGTGCGGCGCTGCTGACGGAGCTGCTGCTCTCCTTCGCGGTGGAGCATGTGCGATGATCCGCATCAAAGAGGTCATCGCCGTGGAGGGGCGCTGTGACAAGAGCGCCGTCTTAAAGGCGGTGGAGGCCACGGTGATCGAGACGAAGGGCTTCGGCGTCTTCTCGGACGGAGACAAGCTAAAACTTCTGCGGCGCATGGCGGAGGCGAAGGGGCTCATCGTCCTCACGGACAGCGACGGCGCGGGCTTTGTCATCCGCAGCTATCTAAAGGGCGCAATCGACGGGAAAAACGCGGCCGGCGGGGGCAACATCAAACACGCCTATATCCCGGACATTCCGGGCAAGGAAAAACGAAAACGCGCCCCCTCCAAGGCGGGGACGCTGGGCGTCGAGGGCATGGCGCCGGAGGTGATACTGGACGCGCTCCGGCGCGCAGGAGCGACGGTAGAGGGGGAAGCGGAGTCCGCCGAGCGGGGCGAAACCGGGCGTGTTATACGCGAAAAGCCGATCACCAAGGCCGATCTCTACGCCTGGGGGCTCAGTGGCCGCCCGGACAGCGCCGCGCGGCGGCGGGAGCTGCTGCAGAGGTTGGACTTGCCGGAACTGCTGAGCGCG
>WQUU01000069.1 GCA_009781925.1 Bacillota bacterium
AGAATCGCCGAAAGTACCACCCCGACGATCAGTACGCAGAAGGCCACAAAAAAGCCCCGCTCGAAGTAATGGAGCACACTGACAGCCAACGGCGTCCCAAACAGCGCCATCTCCACGAAGATCACCACCAGCGCGGTGATCAGGGCTGTGGCCGCCGTCTGAATCGCCATATATTTAAAAAGACGCTTGCGCATCGGAATCCACCTTATAACCCACGCCGCGCACCGTGTTCACGATCTCGCAACCCTCGCCCAGCTTTTGCCGAAGCGTACGCACGTGTACGTCCACAGTGCGGGTCTCCACGTCGGAATAGCCCCAGACGGCGCCCAGGAGCTTGTCGCGGCTGATGACATACCCCCTGTGGCGCATCAGGTATTGCAGCAGCTCATATTCCTTAAGTGTCAGAGCCGCCTCTATCCCGTTCACAGTCACGACATGCCGGCCGGAAAAGAGAGTGACCGGGCCACAGGAGAGAATGTCCTCCTCGCGGCCGGCTTCAGCCGCTGCCGCGGGTGTCCGCCCCCGGCGCAGCACGGCCCGCACCCGAGCCAGCAGTTCCCTGACGCCGAAGGGCTTGGCGATGTAGTCGTCTGCCCCGCTGTCCAGACCGGCAACTTTATCGGTCTCCGCGCCCATGGCTGAGACCACGATGACCGGCAAGCCGTCTGTCCCCGGGCTGGCGCGGAGCTTTTGGAGGATGCTGAGCCCATCCTCCCCCGGAAGCATAAGGTCGAGCAAGACCAGTTCCGCCCGCTCCGGCTCCAGCGCGGCGAAAAAATCCGCGCCGCAGCCGAAGCTCACGGCGTCAAACCCGACGCTGTCCAAGGTGTAGACCATCAGTTCCCGGATCCCGCTGTCGTCTTCAACCACGTAAATCATCATATTCTCCCAAAAGACGGGATACCCTAAGGGGCGTCCCCTACAGTTATGCCGGCGCCGTCCGGCTTTTATAGGGGCCGGAGCCCCCGATGATCCGCTCTTTTTTATCAATTATAATCAAACCTGGAACAAAAGTAAAGAGTGTCGAATTGACAGAGCGCGCGTCTGGCGCTATAATAAGGGCAGAGTTGTTTAAAAATTGATTTTGCCAGTCACGCTGTGCGCAGCGAAGGGTATGAAAACAACGAGTCTTCACCGCGTTCAGAGTGACAACCACAGAGAGGAGATCCCATGAGACGAAAACTTCTTGGAACAATACTGCCGCTGCTGCTGGTGTTCGCCCTTCTTGCGGGCTGCGGCGCGCCGCAGCCTTCGCCGACGGCCACGCCGTCCCCCACGCCCACCGCAACACCGACCCCCACATCTGCGCCGCCCTCCACCGCACCGCCGGTGGAGACCCCCGCGCCGCCGTCCCCCACGTCCACAACCTATGTCAACGGGCTGAACGGCGCGGCTTCGGATACGGATCCCAATGTGGCGAGACCCATCGCCGTCATGTTCAACAACATCTCCGTAGCCATGCCCCAGTGCGGTTCCGGCAGCGCGGACATCCTGTATGAGGTTTTGGATGAGGGCGGCATCACCCGTATGATGGGCATTTTCTCTGACATCTCCGGCGCGGGTGTTCTGGGCAGTGTGCGCAGCGCCAGGCCCTACAACATCGATATCGCCGAGGGCTACGACGCCCTCTATGTCCACGCCGGCGGGAGCGACGACGCCTACGCCAAACTCGCAAACGATAAGGTCAACGACATCTGCGGCGTGCGCGGCCCCGGGGCGGACGCGTTTTACCGCGACCCCAGCCGCCAGGCTTACGGCATTGAGCACAGCATGTTTACGACCGATGAGAAGGTCTTGGCCGCCTTCGCCAAACTGAAGTACCCCATGGAGCACGCGAGCGGCAGTTTTGATTACGGCCTCAGTTTCTACACCGCGGATCAGGTGGTCTCAGGGGCGCCCCAACCGCCCGGAGCTTATGCGGCCAACAGTGTCGTGATCCACTTTGGCACCACCTCCTCCTCCAAGACAACCACCGCTGTTTTGGACAGCGCAAGCGGGAACTACACTCTGAAACAGTATAAATCAGACTTCATCGACGGCAACACGAAGGAAGTCCAGCACTTCGACAACATACTCGTACTCTACGCCGCGACCAAGGTATTGGACAGCGTCGGCAGGCTGGCGGTTACCCTCACAGGCACAGGGAAAGGTTATTTCGCCTGCGGCGGGCAGGGCTGCGACATCACCTGGAGCCGGGAAAAGGCCAGCGGCATTTTCAAGTATTCCAACGCGGACGGCTCTCCGCTGTACCTGACACCCGGCCGGACGTACATCGCCATCGTGCCCATGGACAGCAATGTGACATTTAGTTGACATCATTTGATTCACCAAAAATAAGTTTACATAATATACTACACGCATAAAGGCACCAAAAAACCGCCCATGGGCGGTTTTTTGGTCAGCCCGTCAAAAAAGGGGTTTCCCCTAGCGGGACGCCCAAGGGGGCGTCCCCTACACCCCTTGATATTGGCCATACCCTTGTAGGGGCCGCCGCCCTCGGCGGCCCACATTCCTGGGTTTATTGACAGGCTATCAAAAAAACCGCCAAAGGCGGTTTTTTTGCGGTTATTTTAAAGCTCCAGCGTGGCGAAGTAGTCCTCCGGTGTCTCCGCCCTGCGGATCAGCTTTGCGCCGCCCCCTTCACAGAGCAGCACTTCGGCGCCCCTCAGTTTGCCGTTGTAATTGTAGCCCATGCTGTGGCCGTGGGCGCCCGTATCGTGGATGACCAGAAAATCCCCGATGTCCACCTCCGGCAGCCAGCGATCCACGGCGAACTTGTCGTTGTTCTCGCACAGCCCGCCCGTGACATCGTAGAGGTGATCGGCGGGGAGCATCTCCTTGCCCATGACCGTGATGTGGTGATAGGCCCCGTACATAGCCGGGCGCAGCAGATCACAGGCGCAGGCGTCCACGCCGATATAGTCCTTATGGATGTGCTTCTTATGTAACACCTTCGTCACCATGCAGCCGTGGGATCCCAGCAGGTAGCGGCCCAACTCGGTATACAGCGCCACGTCCTCCATCCCGGCGGGGAGCAGAATCTGCTCAAAAACCCGGCGGACACCCTCACCGACGCGGTCGATGTCCGGGGCCTGCTGGCCGGGGCGGTAGGGGATGCCGATGCCGCCGCTCAGATTGATAAAGCCGATGTGTACTCCCGTCTCCGCCTTGAGCTCGGCGGCCAGGCGGAAGAGCTGCATGGCGAGTTCGGGGTAGTAGTCGTCCTCTGTGACGTTGCTGGCCAGAAAGGCGTGGATGCCGAACTCCTTGACCCCCTTTTCCCGGAGAAGGCGAAAGGCCTGAAACACCTGGGGCTTGGTCATGCCGTATTTCGCGTCGGCGGGGGAGTCCATGATCTTGTTGCTGATCTCAAAGTTTCCGCCGGGGTTATAGCGGCAGCAAATTTTTTCCGGGAACGCGCCCACAGTTTTCTCAAAGAACTCGATGTGGGTGATGTCATCCAGGTTGATAGTCGCGCCCAGCTTGGCCGCCAGTTGATAGTCCTCCGCCGGGGTGTCGTTGGAGGAGAACATGATGTCGTCCCCCGAGACGCCGATCTTTTCACAGAGCATGAGCTCGGTGAGGGAGGAGCAGTCCATGCCGCAGCCCTCCTTGTGGAGGATGCGCATAATCGCCGGGTTTGGCGTGGCCTTGACGGCGAAGTATTCCCTAAAACCCGCGTTCCACGCGAAGGCGGCTTTTAAGGCGCGCACGTTCTCCCGTATCCCGCGCTCGTCGTAGAGGTGATAGGGGGTGGGGAAGCGCTCGGAGAGCGCCTGGAGCTGTTCCAAGGTCACGAAGGGGGTTTTCATGGGGGAAGAATCCTTTCCGGTTATGGGGCAAAATTGAGGTTTGGCCCTTGACCTTATACTTTCACAAACCGTCTCACCGCCAAAAACAGCGGCACGCCGACGGCGATGGCGAACGCCGCCTGAATTCCGTTGGTCAGCACATTGGGCAGCGCCACGGCAATACCAAAAACCGCGGTGTCAAATAGGAAATACCCGCCGATCATAATTGCCTCCGCCGCCAGAGCGCCAACAATTGCGCCGGCAAGCAGATGCTTTTTCCCTAGAGCGCGAAAAACCAGCGCGGCTACAACGGCCATGAGCGCCTTGATCACAAGCGTCGCGGGCGCGTAGACAGTGTATCCCGCCAAGAGATCACTCAGCGCCGAACCGATTCCCGCCGCCGCTGCGCCGTAATACGGCCCCAGCAAAAAGGCGGAAAGCAAGACGATGGCGTCTCCCGCGTTGATGTTCCCCTGAACCGGGGAGCGAAAACTGATAAAAGTCGTCGCCACAAAGCAGGCCGCGGTCAGCAGGGAAGCGGTGACCAGCCGCGCGGTCTTACTGTTCTTCATGAGGTGCCCTGTCAGCCTGTCCGGGCTGCGCGCTGGCGTCAGTTTTGGGTGCCTTACTGATCCGCACCGCGGCGGCGGCGATCCCCGCCAGAATGAAATAGGTGAACATGGTGCGCGGATAAAACCAGACGTATTCCACCGCGAAGTTCAAAGAGATGCCGACCAGACTGGCGAGTGCGGCGATCAGGGTCAGCCTGAGCGTCCTGTCCCCGGCGGCGCGGTGTACGGCGGCCACGGCGCTGTCCTTCCAGAGCCGGAACATGTACCACATAAAAGAGAGGAAGCCGAGAATGCCGAATTCGATAATCAGCTCCATATAGACCATGTGGCTGTGAGGCACGCCGACGAGCGCCTTGACATTGGCATAGGCGGGGTAGACCATCGCAAAGGCCGCCGGCCCGAGGCCGATGCCGGTGAGCCAGTTGTCCCGGACGATGCCGATCGCCCCCTGCCAGATGTAGAGGCGAAACACGCTGGAGGTGTCTCCGCCGCTAAACAGGCTGGCGATGCGCACCATGACGCTGTTTGGCAGGAACGGTACGGCCGCGGCGCCGAGCAGGAGGAGCGCGGGCAACAGCTTTTTCTGCGCGAAATATACAAAGACCAGACAGGCCGCCAAAATGGAGATCCAACCGGATCTTGAGTAGGTCATCACCAGCGCGATGACGGGAAATACCATCGCGCAGCACAGCAGCGCGCGCAGCAGCGGATTTTTCCGCCGCACGGCGAACACCGCCGCCAGCGGCGTCATCATCACCAGGAACTCCGAGTAGTTGTTGGGGTTGCCAAAAGAGGCGAAAACCCGGCCCGGCACTCCCGGATTGAGAAAGATGTCGGTCTGGCTGGCGTTGACCTGCACGCCCGTAAGTCGTTGATAAAAGGCATAGAACGCGGTAAAAACAACGGCCGCGAAGAGAAATCCCAGGAGTTTATCCAGGCGCTGTGTCGTGCTGACATCCGCGACGATGAGGTAGACAAACAAAAAAGCCGTGAGATAAAACAAAAACACCCGGAAGCTGTCCGCTCGGTCGAGGCTGAACACGATGCCCAGCACGGCCGCGAGCGCAAACAGCAAGAACGGCAGCCCCAGCTCGTGGAGGTGGAGCAGTTTTCGCGTCCGCGCCCCGACCATGAAGAAATAGAGCACGAAGAGCCCCAGCACGCCCATCAAGGCATAGGTATTCGACCAGGAATCGTGGGGGACGACAAACATCAGCAGCAGAAAACCGCCGAGGAGGGTCTCAAAATTCAAAAACCATGCGTTTTTGACGTATTTGTTCCAAAACCGCGCGGCGACGCCGCCCTCCGCCGCCCGCTTGATCCCATCGCAGAGCAGCGTGAGCCCCCGCGCGATAAAGTCAAAAATTGCCCGGAGCAGCTTTGCCGTCACGGATTGGGCGTAAACCGCCTCCACGCGGCTGTCCTTCACAAAAAAGCGAACGACCGCGCTATGATAGAACGCGCGGCTGAAGGCCCTGTAAATCAGGCGCAAGAATGCGAAAGCTACGCTATTCTGCCAGACATCATAAACTTTGCCCAGTACGCTGGATCCCAGCAAATTTTTCACCACACAATTTTATGGTTTACGCCGCAGGGCTTAATACCTCAATGCCGGAAATCTTCCCGTAGAGCTTGGCCTCTCCGGCAAAAATAGTCAAGGTAGCTCCCACGCCATAGTTGGTTTCGCCGATTGTAAAGCCGTGTTCCCCATATACCGCGTTGACGATAAATGTGAGCGTGAGGGACACAGTGTTTGTCAGCGGAGGGATAATCTCCAGCCCTGTAGAACTCTGTTCATAGCCGACAGTGGGGCCGACGGTGGGCTTAGCCTCGACGGTGCCGAGCGTCGCCTGCGCCGTCGCGTCGAAAACACTCGTGCCGGGCACGATATAATCCACCACATAGTTGGGCACCTCATTGGAAAAGAACGAAACCCGCAACTGGGTTGTCGCAGGCGGTTTGCTGCCGACGACGCCGGCCATGCGCAGGCCCACATAGGCCGCCGCCGCGATGAGAACGAGCAGGATCAATAAGTCGATCAGATTGATTTTTCCAAAGAGTTTCCCTTTTTTGTCCACCATGTTCGCATGCCTCCTGTTAAAAATGTTGCGTTGCTGTAGGGCGCGGCGCCCCCGACTACTGTTGCCTGTCATTCTGTTGCCTGTCATTCTGAGCGCAGCGAAGAATCTTTATTTTAAGACCCTTCGCTGCGCTCAGGGTGACAGGAAAGATTCCGTGTAGCAAGGGACATCCCGTGCCAGAAAACATTTATTGGTAAGTCTCAAAAACATCCCAGCCAAGTTTGTTCAAATCGAAGCTGCTCCGGACTTTTTCCCGCGCGGCTTTGCCAAAGCGCGCGCAGAGGGCCGGATCCCCCATCAGCCGCGCGAGTTTTTCGCTGAACGCGCCGACATCCCCATAGGGAAGAACATAGCCACAGACCGGCTCTTTTAAACAGAGCTCCCCGTTGCCGCCCACATCCGTGAGAAGGAGGGGCAATGCGCAGTCCATCGCCTCGAGAATCGCAAAGCTCATGGCCTCGCCGCTCTCCGAAGCGCAGACATAGGCGTCGGACGCCAGCAGGAACTCCCTGGTATCCGACTGATAGCCCAGCAGCCTGCAATGGTTTTCCAGCTGCAGCGCGCCGCGTTTTTCGGAAATCTCCTGAAAGAGTTC